>CAZTCS010000009.1:0-51847 GCA_964611995.1 uncultured Sediminibacterium sp.
AGCCTAAAACAAGCATCAATCAAGGCTTGCAGCTTGCGGCTTGTAGCTTGAAGCCAAATTTCCCCGGACAGGACTGGCTTGCAGCTAAAATTACTGCTTCACATAATCATAAGTACGCATCACTGTAAATTTCTGCCCGCCTTTCTCACCTGGTATTACGCGGTACATTACTTGTCTGGTTTTGCCTGTTGGCACAGATAC
The DNA here is from genome assembly GCA_964611995.1 of uncultured Sediminibacterium sp. GTDB lineage: Bacteria > Bacteroidota > Bacteroidia > Chitinophagales > Chitinophagaceae > Sediminibacterium. The sequence goes on from CAZTCS010000009.1 coordinate 202, forward strand.
GCCAGTACTATCAGCAGCAAACAAGGGAAAGCGGCGCGTGAGAATACCTTCCATGAGTAAGTATTCATCATTCCCTTTATAACCATCTCTCAGTTTAGGGTCGTCGAGGATATCGGGGAAAGTAATCGGGAGAACATTATTGTTTCCGTCAGAACTGATACAAATAACCGTTCCTTTATTCAGTGTATCGCCATTATATACGTACAATACAAGATCTGGGAAATTATCGCGGTTTACATCATCTACTTCTGCCCTGCGAACCCTGCCCATGATTTCAAAACTGAAATCACGAACACTGTTATCAAATCCGATAGGTGAAATGTTGATGGTATTTTTATCGGCATTACGATTATTGCAAACTACCTTATAACCTGCCTTACCAATTTTCATGGTAGAATCGTATTTACGGGCAGGTTGTTGCGCATTTGAAATAAATGGACATGCAAGAAAGCAAACTATAATAATACGGGTCAACAGATTATGCATCGGATCAATATTATTGAGCACCCAAAATACTGAAACTTTTTGGAAGCCTTACATATTACGTCTGTATTGTCCACCAACCTCATACAATGCATGTGTTATCTGTCCTAATGAACAATATTTCACCGTTTCCATCAATGCTTCAAACAGGTTTCCATTTTGACGGGCCGTTTGTTTCAGCGTTGCTAAAGCAGAGGCAGATTTTTGTTCATTTCTCTTCCAGAATGCTTGTAGGTTCTGAATTTGCTGCTCTTTCTCTTCGGTAGTAGAACGAATCACTTCGCCAGGCAATACAGTCGGGCTTCCCTTTTTATTCAAGAATGTATTTACACCAATCAGTGGTAATTCTCCTGTATGTTTTAAGGTTTCGTAGTAAAGGCTTTCTTCCTGTATCTTATTACGCTGATACATTCTTTCCATTGCACCCAGCACACCACCTCTTTCACTGATTCTTTCAAACTCTGTCAATACAGCTTCTTCCACCAGCTCAGTCAATTCTTCAATTGCAAAGCTTCCCTGAATAAAGTTTTCCGTATTAGCTGTTCCAAGTTCTCTGTTTATGATCAATTGAATTGCCATTGCCCTCCGCACACTTTCTTCCGTTGGTGTAGTAATCGCTTCATCATAAGCATTGGTATGAAGACTATTACAATTATCATAAATAGCATAAAGTGCTTGCAACGTGGTTCTGATATCATTAAAATCTATCTCCTGTGCATGCAAACTTCTTCCGCTGGTTTGAATATGGTACTTGAGTTTTTGTGAACGCTCATTCCCCTTGTATTTGTTTTTCATGGCTTTCGCCCAGATACGCCTTGCTACACGACCAATCACGCTGTATTCAGGATCCATTCCATTGCTGAAGAAGAATGACAGGTTAGGTGCGAAATCATCAATATGCATTCCTCTGCTCAGGTAGTACTCCACATAAGTAAACCCATTTGCTAATGTAAATGCCAATTGCGTGATAGGGTTTGCACCTGCTTCTGCAATATGGTAACCACTAATACTTACACTATAAAAATTACGAACCTTATGATCGATAAAATAAGATTGTACATCACCCATTAGCTTCAACGCAAATTCTGTAGAGAAAATACAGGTATTCTGCGCCTGGTCTTCCTTAAGTATATCTGCCTGAACAGTACCACGCACTTGTGATAATGCTTCTGCTTTTATTTTTTCATACACATCAGCCGGCAATACTTCATCACCTGTTAAACCAAGCAGGCCCAGTCCTAACCCACTATTGCCTTCAGGTAATCGTTCCGGTGAGGAAGGATTATAGTAAACTGGCTTTGGCGCATGTTTATATTTCTGTGTCAATACTTCTTCCACCTTATCCCACAAACCATTTTCAGCAATATACTTTTCACACAACTGGTCGATGGCTGCATTCATGAAAAAGGCAAGTAGAATTGGAGCAGGACCATTAATGGTCATACTCACAGATGTTTTAGGATCACAGAGATCAAAACCGCTGTATAATTTTTTAGCATCATCAACCGTTGCTATACTTACACCACTATTACCAATTTTACCATAAATGTCCGGACGTACCGCGGGGTCCTCTCCATAAAGCGTTACACTGTCGAATGCGGTTGAAAGTCGAATGGCAGGCTGACCCAAGGATACATAGTGGAACCTTTTATTCGTACGTTCTGGTCCACCTTCACCCGCAAACATTCGGGTAGGGTCTTCACCTTGTCTTTTCAGTTCAAACACACCTGCCGTATAAGGAAATGAACCAGGTACATTTTCCTGTAACTGCCAGCGTAGAATATCGCCCCAATCCTTGTACTTAGGTAATACTACTTTAGGTATCCGTGTTTTGCTTAGTGAAGTAGTTGTGAGTGGTTGCCTGATTATTTTATCGCGTACTTTATATTCAAAAAAGTCGGCTTCATATTGGCTAACCAGTGTGGGCCATTGTTCAATAAGTAATTTACAATCTGGGTGTAATTGCTTTTCGAATGACTGTTTTACTTCTTCCAAACCCTTTGCCAGCTCACCTTCTACTGAAGCAAGTGTTCCGGTAATTTGATAAAGTTTACTTGCAAGCGTTGTTTGTTCATTTACCCAAACATCATAGGAACGGTTATTATCTGCAATTTCTGCCAGATAGCGAACACGTTTTGGAGGAATGATCTGCGATTTGGTGGTTGTTTCCCCAACTGATGTTTCATTTGAATAATCACCAAATTTTACTTTGGTTTTTGTTTCAACAACCTGCATTATTTTCTCAAACAATGCATTTACACCTGCATCATTAAATTGTGCTGCAATAGTGCCTACTATGGGTAGATCTTCATCCATTGCGGTCCACAAACCATGGTTGCGTTTATATTGCTTGCGCACGTCATGAAGTGCATCCAGCGCGCCTGCTTTATCAAATTTGTTGATACAAACCACATCAGCATAATCGAGCATATTGATTTTCTCGAGTTGTGATGCAGCTCCGTATTCCGGCGTCATTACATAAAGACTCACATTACAGAAGTCCAGGATAGATGCGTCACTTTGTCCAACCCCGGCTGATTCAAGAATGATAAAATCAAATGAAGCCTTTTTACAAATATCTATTGCATCCTGTACATGTGCGCTTAATGCGGTATTATCATCACGTGTTGCCAGGCTGCGCATATATGCACGTGGATGTGAAATGGCATTCATGCGAATACGGTCGCCCAATAATGCACCACCTGTTTTTTTCTTGGAAGGATCTACTGAGATAACAGCGATGGTACTATTTTCAAACAATTGCAGGTATCTCCTTACAATTTCATCAGTAACAGAGCTCTTTCCTGCACCACCTGTTCCTGTAATGCCTAATACAGGAATTAGTTTATCCTCATTTTGTATATTCTTTTCAACCTGATTACCATTTACACCATTTTCTGCATTGGTAATCTGTCGTGCTATAGTACGAATGTCTTTTACTTCACCAAGTGTCATTGGTTTTGTGTACACACCATTGCCATTCAGATTAAAATCGCATTGGCGAATCACATCTTCAATCATTCCTTCCAGTCCCATTTGGCGACCATCATCTGGACTATAAATCCTGGTAATTCCATAATGATGTAATTCCCTGATTTCTTCAGGCAGGATGGTTCCACCTCCACCACCAAATATTTTAATATGCCCGCAGCCATTTTGGTCGAGCAGGTCGCGCATGTATTTAAAGAACTCAACATGTCCGCCCTGGTAACTGGTAATAGCAATACCCTGGGCGTCTTCTTCAATAGCACATTCCACAATTTCAGCCACACTTCTATTATGACCTAGATGTATAATTTCTGCTCCTTTCGATTGTAATATTCTTCGCATGATATTAATAGCTGCATCATGACCATCAAATAAACTGGCTGCAGTTACAATGCGAATTTTATGCTGGGGTTGGTACGACATATCCTATCTTTTCACTGAATGGCAAATTTACGGCTTTCCTTCAAATGGTTAACAATCGTTAGTTTTTTGATGCATAAGTTTACAAAAAGAATAAAATGGCATTCAGCATCCGGGAAGAGGGGCTAAACAACGATAAGAAGATCATTCTTTGTGACGAAACCTTGGGAACAACTGCAGAAATCTTCTGCTTTGGTGCATTATTAAATGCCTTTACCGCTCAAAAAGAGGAAATAAGCTATAATATCATCGATGGATTTGAAGATGTAGCCAATGCAAGGCTGGAAATGAATAATGGCTTCAAAAGTGCAAAATTGAGTCCATTTGTTTGCAGGATGCGTGATGGACAGTATAGTTTCGAACAACAAAAATTCAAAGTCGAAGGCTTCTATTTAAATGGGCATGCTATACATGGTCTATTGTGCCATGCAGATTTTATCATCACAGAAAAAGGCGCAAATGATGAAAAAGCCTGGGTATGTTTATCCCATCATTACAAGGGTACCGATAAAGGATTTCCTTTTGAATATAGGCTAACCATTACCTGGACCTTATACAACAATCATTACCTCACTGTAACTACAGAAGCCACCAACCTGCACACAAATCGTATTCCATTTACTGATGGCTGGCATCCTTATTTTACCATTGGTGAATCAATTGATACTGCTACGCTTCAGTTTAATACAGCTAAAAAACTGGTTTTTGATGCTGAGTTATTACCCACTGGTGAAGAAGAACAAGATGCCCGATTTCTGAATGGTACTTTATTGGCTGGCATTGAATTAGACAATTGCTATGCATTACCACAAAATGAAACAGCAACTTGTATTTTAAAGAATAGCAGCATCATGATTAGTATCGAACCTGATTCAACCTATCCTTACTTACAGGTATATACACCACCCCATCGCAAAAGTATAGCGATTGAAAATCTTACCGCTGCACCTGATGCGTTTAATAATAAGATTGGTTTGAAGTATTTACAACCAGGGGAATCACTTAGCTGTACAACTGCTTATCGGATCACCCTTTTATAAATCTACCACAGCAATCATACTTATTTCTACGTTCACATTTTTGGGAAGTGTTTTTACTGCCACCGTTTCACGTGCAGGAAAATCTCCTTTAAAATAGCTTCCATATACTTCATTCACTTCTGCGAAATGGCCCATATCGCTGAGGAATATGGTGGTTTTTACCACATGTTCGAATGTTATATGGGCTTCTTCGAGTACTGCAGCAAGGTTTTGCATTACACGGTGGGTTTCCGTTTTTAGATCGCTGGTCAGTAATTCGCCAGTAGCCGGATCGAAAGCCACCTGACCACTCAGGTAAACCATACCATTTGCTTTAACTGCCTGACTATAAGGACCTATGGGAGCGGGTGCTTTCGGGGTATTGATGACTTGTTTTGACATGATGCTTTATTTATGCCGGCAAATTGGTGTTTTTCTATCAACCCACCAACCTAAATTTGCAGAATGCAAATAGTGGTAAAAGGTACAACAGAGCAATACCAGGAATTTTTATCAAAACCCATACCGTCTGATTGCCAGATTTACAGGTATGGTTTTGATAGTTTGCCGGAACAAAAAGCGATCTGGTTCAATCTAAATTTTGAAGAAGATGACCAGTCGATTCCTGAAGCAGGCAACAGTATTGTTTTTGTAAATGCTGTCCTGGTTACCCTTGCTAAATTACCTTCCAATTACGTGCGTATTAATGCATGGAATGGCTTTATGCAAAGGCCAATCGTAGAACTTGTAGCTGGTGATCAGGAAGAAAAAGTAAAAGATATTTTGAATCAGCTACATTGGTCCTATACGTTTGTACCTGATGTGCCTGGTATGATTACTGCAAGGGTAATTTCTATGATCATTAATGAAGCTTATTTTGCCTGGGGCGACAATGTGAGCAGTAAGACCGATATAGATACTGCCATGAAACTGGGCACTAATTATCCGATGGGTCCTTTTGAATGGTGCGAAAAAATTGGGATCAAAAAGGTCTATAAGTTATTGTCAATGCTTGCAGAAGAAGATAAACGCTACACTCCAGCACCGGCGCTTGAAACTGAATATGCACAATCGATTGCCATAAAATGAGTTATATCCTAAATATTGATACCGCAACTGAGAGCGCAAGTGTATGCCTTAGCAAAGAGGATGCTGTGTTGTTGATGCTGACAAGCGATGATCAAAAAAACCATGCTTCTTTTATTCAACCGGCTATTGCTGAAATTTTACAAAAATCTGACATACAACTTACCGACCTGTCTGCCATTGCAGTAACTGGAGGTCCGGGTAGTTATACAGGATTAAGGGTTGGCATGGCCACGGCCAAGGGTTTATGCTTTGCCATTAACAAACCCCTGATCATAATAAACACACTGGAGGTAATGGCTGTTGCTGCCATAGAAGCTGTGGATGAGGCTATTAACTGTTTTTGTCCGCTTATAGATGCCAGGCGAATGGAAGTGTTTACAGCCATTTACGACCGTAACCTCAAAGTTCAACTGGAACCACAGGCACTAGTATTGGAAGAGCAAACGTTTGCGGATTTTTTAGAGAAGGAAACTGTTTGTTTTTCAGGGTCAGGAATGAAAAAATTAAGCAAATTTTTATCTCACCCAAATGCCCGTTTCGAAGAGGTGAAACATGATAGTAGTCACCTGGCTTCCCTTTCGCTGAAAGCCTTTTCTGATAAGCATTTTGCCGATATCGCTTATAGCGAACCCCTTTACCTCAAGCCATTTTTTGATACCGCAAAGAAGTAAACAAAAAAGACAAAAATCAGGTATATAAAAAATATACTTATAAACTATTAATATTTGTATATCTTTATAAGTGCAATTTTAGTTTGTTAACCCCCCATCATAACTTAATTGTCATGAGTCAATCATTGCAATCCGTTGTATTAAACAACGGCAAAAACGCGGTAAAAGTGGACTTTCTTCATACGAAGAAGGCTGCTTTGATACTCCGCTCGATCAACCACAAGCTCCGACAGCAAATCATCAAATTACTCGACGATCATCAAAAAATGACGGTTACAGAAATTTATGTAAAGCTTAGGCTGGAGCAATCTGTAGCTTCACAACCCCTCGCCATCCTCCGACGAGCCGGTATTGTAAGTACTACAAGAGACGGTAAGTTCATCTTCTATTCAGTCAACTACAGCCGATTATCCGAAGTAGTCGGGTTTGTAGAATCACTGGTTGGTTGACAGTTTAACTGACATTACGCCTGTTTTTCCATAATTCATAAGGGTCTGGCCTGATCCTTGGGTGTATCTTTGCCTAAACTCGCCAAAATATGTTTGTAAAACAACTATATACTGGCTGTCTCAGCGAAGCAGCCTATTATATTGAAAGTGATGGTATTGCAGCAGTAATAGACCCTATGCGCGACATTGAAGCGTATACCAGCCTAGCAAGAGAAAGGAACAGCAAAATAAAATACATTTTCGAAACGCATTTTCATGCCGATTTTGTAAGTGGTCACCTTGATCTCGCTGCTGCTACAGGCGCTACAATTGTTTATGGTCCAGCCACACAAACCAGCTTCCCTGTTCATGTTGCAAAGGATGGGGAGGTATTTTCGATAGGAAAACTGAGCATAACGGTTTTACATACCCCCGGTCATACACTGGAGAGTAGTTGTTATTTATTGAAAGATGAAACTGGTAAAGATTATGCCCTCTTTACCGGCGATACTTTGTTTGTTGGTGATGTTGGTCGCCCCGATCTTGCCCAAAAAACCAATGAAATAACCACGGAAGACCTTGCCGGAATGATGTATGAAAGCCTACAAGCGAAAATACTTCCACTGGCAGATGAGATCATTGTTTATCCTGCACATGGTGCCGGTAGCAGTTGTGGCAAAAACCTTGGACCTGAAACATTCAGTACCATTGGTGAACAGAAAAAAAGCAACTACGCCTTACAACAACAGAGTAAAGAAGATTTCATTAAAGCGGTTACAGAAGGATTAGCAGCTCCTCCCCAATACTTTCCGATTAATGCCCGCATCAATAAAGAGGGATACAATAATCTTGATGCCGTACTGGCAACAGGTATGAACGCTTTAGACATTCCCGCTTTCAAATTAAAAATGAAAGACCCGAATGTAATTATCCTTGATACCCGAAAAGCACCTGTATTTACGGAAGGTTTTGTTCCAGGATCCATCTTTATCGGACTTGAAGGTCGCTTTGCAGAATGGGCAGGTAGTTTGTTACCTTTTGATAAGGAAATCATTTTGGTTACCGAACCCGGCAGCGAAAAAGAAAGCATCATCAGATTAACCCGTGTAGGTTTTGAAAAATTTGGCGGGCATTTATCTGGTGGTTTTGAAGCCTGGAAAAACAACCAGGAACAAATTGATATGATCATCGATGTGGAAGCAGATGAACTGGCAATGGATATGCCATTCGATGACCAACTGGTTATTGTTGATGTTCGAAAAGTTCCGGAATATGCTGATGGACATATCAAAGAAGCATTGAATATTCCTTTAGACGAACTAACCGACCCAGGTAGTATGGCCAACCTTGAAGAGAATCATAATATTTATGTGCATTGTGCTGGCGGATATAGGAGTGTTATTGCAGCCTCTCTCATGAAAAGACAAGGCATCCACAACCTCCGCAATGTAGTTGGCGGCTGGGGCAAGATAAAAGAACTAACAGATAAGTTTGATTTCGAAAAATCGAAAGAAGTTTTGAATTGATCGCAGATGTCAGATGGCAGATATCAGATTTTGGATGTAGGATTTTCGATAGTTAATGTCTGATTTATTATCAAAAATCAAGCATTTCAAACCAGACATCTGATATCTGCCATCTGACATCTGACATCCCACATCAAACTTCCAGGTGCTTGTACTTCTCGTACTCATGCGACCATTTCCACCTGCGGTGGCTCCACAAATAATTTGCGGGTATTTTCTTTACTGAGTCTTCTACTTTTTTTACGAGTAGTTTTGTGAGTGCACCATCCGGATAATCATTTGGGGTGGTGGTTATTAGTTCGAAATCGAGGCGGTAATAGCCTCTTTTTGTTTTATAGAAATGCGCATATACAATCGCAGTATTGTTCATTTTTGCGCCTTTCTCTGGCCCTCGTGCAAAGGGTGCCGGTTTGCCAAAAAAGTTGGTCCAATAGGCTTTACCAGGATTCCCAGGATTTTGATCTGCCACCAAACCCAATGCATATCGGTTTTTTGCATACTGGTGAAAATTACTTTTGAACTCGCTAGCCGGTACCAACAAACTACCAAATTTGGTACGCAGGCGATAAATTAATTTATCGAATACCTTGTTACTTAAAGGCATGTAGACCCCAATGAAGGGAAATTTACTATCCAATGAAACACCGAGGTTGGCATACTCCCAGTTAAAATAATGTCCGGAAACAATTTCTACATTCTGTGTGCCTGCATATAGGTTATTCAGTACATCAATGTTGATGGTAAATCTTTTCCGGAATGTTTGCTCGGAAACAGATAACAGTTTGATGATTTCTATAAAACTATCAATAAAATTATGATAGAAATCTTTCGCTATTCTTTCTCGCTCCGCTGCTGTCTTTTCCGGAAAAGCAATCTTAAGGTTATCAAACACAACTTTTTTCCGATAGCCGATAATATAATACACAAGTAGGTACAAAGCGTCACTGATCAAATACAATACACGCCAGGGCAATAACGATAAAAGGTAAAATAGTCCGTAGACAATAGGATACATAGAGGGATTTTTGATTTTTTGATCTTTGATTTTTGATTTCAATTCAAAGAATCAAAGATCACAAAATAATATTCTGTAGCAGTTCGCTTTTGCCCTGGTGGTCAGTGTTATAGTGCAGGCCCCTGCTTTCTTTTCGGAATTGGGCACCTTTTACGATCAGGTAACCAACGGTAATCAGGTTCCGCAATTCACACAGTTGGGGCGACACTTTTGTTGACCGGTATAAAACTTCTGTTTCAGTATATAATAAATCGAGTCTTTTCATGGCCCTTTCCAAACGCACATCTGTTCTTACGATCCCCACATAATCACTCATGATTTGTTGTAATTCCTTCAAACTCTGTGTAATCAGGATCATTTCTCTAGGATCTGTTGTGCCTGTTGTTTTCCAATCGGGGATAGCTGTTTCAAAGGCAATATGTTCAACGGTTTCAATACTATCCAGGTAACAACGATGACCGAATACCATGGCTTCCAGCAGACTATTGCTGGCTAAGCGATTTGCACCATGCAGGCCTGTGCTTGCACATTCCCCGCATGCATATAGATTTCTTATGGAAGTTCTTCCCCATTCATCTGTTTTAATACCTCCGCAGCTATAATGTGCAGCAGGGGCAACAGGTATCATGTGTTGCATAACATCTACACCGATGCTCAGACATTTTTCATAAATATTCGGGAAGTGATGAATAAACTTCTCTTTATCCATGTGCCTGCAATCGAGGAATACATGTTCTGTACCTGTCTGCTTCATTTCATTATCGATAGCGCGCGCTACAATATCACGTGGTGCAAGGTCTTTACGGGGATCATATTTCTCCATAAATGCTTCTCCGTATTTATTACGGAGAATACCCCCATCACCCCTTACTGCCTCTGTAATCAGAAAAGAAGGTGAAACTCCTGGTTCATACAAAGCAGTCGGATGGAACTGAATAAATTCCATGTTCTCGATCCTTCCTTTCGCACGATAAACCATCGCAATACCATCTCCTGTTGCAATTTTTGGATTGGTAGTTGTTCTGTAGGCTTGTCCGCAACCACCTGTGGCGAGTAATGTAACTTTTGCAAGTATCTTTTCTATTTGATTGGTATGGAGGTTTAAAACATAAACCCCGTAACAGGTAATATCTGTTGTTGATTTGGTAACCAGGAACCCTAAATGGTGTTGAGTGAGTATATCAACTACAAAACAATGATTGATCAATTCAATATTCTTCACCTGGTTAAGTTCTTCCAGTAAAGCCCGCTCCATTTCTTTCCCTGTAACATCTTTGTGGTGAAGTATCCTGTTTTCACTGTGTCCGCCCTCTTTACCTAAGCTATATTCACCGCTTTCATTTTTGTCGAATTCCGCACCATAGGAAATAATTTCTTTGATGCGTTCAGGACCTTCTTTTACCACAATTTCTACTACGGCTTCATTACATAAGCCATCGCCCGCTATCAGGGTATCTTCAATATGTTTATCGTAACTGTCTCTATTCTCATCCCAAACACCTGCGATACCGCCTTGCGCATATTTGGTATTGGTCTCGTCGGCCTGTGTTTTAGTGATGACGGTCACTTTTTTATCAGGAAACTGACGCGCCGTTTTAAGAGCATAGGTTAATCCTGCGATACCTGATCCTATAACTAAAAAATCTGTTTGCATAATCGCTTCTTTCACTCTGCGTAATCTCTGCGCACTCACTTCTCTGCGGTGAAAAAACGCTTACGATAATCATGTAAGCTATTTTACCGCAGAGAACAAGAGAAAAAGAGATTACGCAGGTTTCTTATTTATGATGCTGGCTCTACCCAGGCATCGTTCTCTTTTAAAATATTAATCAGCTCATCTACCGCCACCTCACTGGCTACATTTCTTTTTACTACTTCCTTGCCTCTATATAAGGTAATCTTTCCAACACCGCTTCCTACATAGCCAAAATCTGCATCTGCCATTTCACCCGGGCCATTTACAATACATCCCATGATGGCTATTTTAACACCTTTCAAATGATTGGTTACTGAACGTATTTTAGCCGTTGTTTCCTGCAGGTCGAATAAAGTTCTACCACAGCTTGGACAAGAGATATATTCAGTTTTGGAAATTCTTGTTCTGGTGGCCTGTAAAATACTGAAGGCTGTTGCATTGATGAATTGCTCAACCGTTGTATTAGATAGATAATTTCGGCCACTGGTATCAGCATTAGCAGAAGACGCCTGCTGGTAGCTGTTTGCTGTAATACCAAAACACACACCATCGCCAAAACCATCTAATAATAATGCCCCGGCTTCTGTTGCATAATGGATCAGGTGTTCGTCTGTTGTTTGCCAGTTACTATCTACAATCAATACTACCGGATTAGAAAGCTGCTGTTCTTCCAAAGCTATAAACATCCTGCGAACAGAAGGCATTGCATGAGCATTGGTACTGCTCAAACAAAGAACAGCTGTTTTATCTGTTGCCAGTTTTTGTAATGCTGCTGTTGGAACAATATCATTTTTATTAAAGCAATCGAGCATTACAAAATTGAGCAGGCTACTTTTTGCTGAATGGTTCAGGTAAGCAGAGAGTTCGTTGATGGGGAAATATTTCTCTTTATCCTTTGCCTTTCCCCAGGCCTCGTGGTATACTATCACTTTCAGTGTGCCCGGTAAGGCGAAATCTAATAGTTGATCGCCAGTGAATATATAATCTGCGGCGGTATCACTGATATTCCATTTATCGTTGGCTGCGTCATATAAATAACCTACACGTTCTAGGGTGGCTGGTGTTATTATACCTGCTTTACTGAGATCCGCAATAACTACTGGTACCTGTTTGCCTCCTATATTACCCACTTCAAAACTTTCCCTTCGCTTATAATTAAATGGGTTGTAGGTAATTTTTTCAATTGGAGGAATATGTGTGGTGGATCTTGCTTTTTCAGAATATCTTTTTACAAGGTCCTTACAAACCGGTATTTCGAATTCGGGGTCTTCTGTTAAACTAACCCTTACAGTGTCTCCAATACCATCTTCTAACAATGTACCGATTCCGGCTGCGCTTTTTACCCTGCCATCTTCTCCATCACCAGCTTCTGTAACACCTAAATGCAGTGGATAGCACTCACCAAATTCAGCATCCATTTGTTGTATCAGTAAACGATAAGCCTGAACCATTACCTGCGGGTTACTGGCTTTCATACTCAGTACAATATTGTGAAAGCTTTCAAAACGAGCAATCCTTAAAAACTCCATGGCACTTTCCACCATCCCCATCGGTGTATCACCATAACGACTCATGATCCTGTCGCTAAGTGAACCGTGGTTGGTACCGATACGCATGGCAGTTCCATATTCTTTACAGATACGAACCAGTGGGGTAAATTTTTCCTGTATCCTTTCAATCTCTTCGGCATAATCTGCGTCGGTATATTCTATCAATTCGAATTTCTTCTTATCGACATAATTCCCCGGGTTTACCCTTACTTTTTCTACTATCCTGGCTGCTATTTCAGCGGCATTAGGGGTAAAGTGAATATCGGCTACCAGAGGTGTGGTATATCCTCTTTTTCTGAGCTCATTTTTAATATTAAGCAGGTTTTCCGCTTCCTTTTTACTTGGAGCGGTTATTCGTACCAGTTCAGCACCCGCTTCAATACATCGGATACTTTGTTCCACTGTTGCCATGGTATCCATGGTATCGGTGGTGGTCATGGTTTGTAGCCTTATAGGATGATAATTCCCCAACAGCAGGTCGCCTATTCGCACTTCTTTGGTCTTCAGCCTTTTGTACTGTGTCAGGGAATGACAGTATGCTTGCATAATTGAGATATGAGGTACAAATTTAACAGTAAAAGGGGAGAATGGTTGGGTTCTCCAAAAGGTTTAACCCTATAATTAGTAGGAACTTCATATATTTACCCAATTGGTTAGGGGCTTAGTGTCGATGTGTTATTTCGGGGTTTATGTGCCTGTTTACTACAAGCCCACTTGTTGTTCATTGCAGAAGTTAAGTTTTTTTGACGAGCAGCCCTCTATTAAGCTGGGGCTATTGTTAATTCCGATTTATTGTTAATGGATTTTTCTGTTAACTACGCTTACATAAAATCGCTGTTGTCTGCAGCATTTAGTATACTATAACGAAATTTTACTTGAAATAATTTTTATACTCTTCGTCAATCATTACCATATCTACACTTTTACTTTTTCGTCTTGGATCAAACAAATAAACTTTCCATAATTCGTCCAAGTTAGTCAAGTCTATTAATTCTTGTCTATTATCAGCATATACAAATTTCAAAAATTTCTTACCGTCGCAATGAATCGTTTTCAGTTTTATATTGTCAAAATATTCTTGTGTTTCGTTCAAGTAAAAAGCATAATCGTCAGCACCAACATAAAAGTCTTGTCCCAATTCTTTTTTTCGTTTTTCAATTTGCAAACTATCTGCAAAAACAATAACAGCACAAGTTATGTCAACCGTCAATGTGTCGTTGTTTGAAATAATCTTATCTTGTGATTGAGAGATTACTAAAGCTTTTGAAGTATCAATTTTTCCTTCACTTTCTTTCTTGTTGTCGTTTGTCCTACCGCAAGAGGAAAACAAAAAAGGTGTCAGTCCAAAAGCTATTGTCAAAATGGTAAAGAAAACTATTTTCATTCGGCTAAACTTTAGTAATCAGGGTTTTCAAATAAATTAGTACACAACGGTTTACGGTTTCGCTATTTAGCAGATTTTTAGTAAAAAGTAAACAGTATCCCTAAACTTGAACCTTGCAAAAACATTTCACCGAGGTTCTTGAGGCGCCATATTACTAACCGGATGTAGCGGTTAGCCGCTTATTCATATCCGTTTCCTGTAAACCAGTCATAGCCTTCAATTTTTATATATTCAGGCGGAACTGAATTTAAAATTTTTAATGTTTTAAAATTGTCACCATATGGCTTATGAGTTGATATTATAATCTTTCCTGTTTTTCCTTTTTCGTTTCGTTCGTATGAAATATATTCCAAAGTGTCCACTTTTTCGCCGTTCCATCTGTACTTATACATTTCTGTTTCGCCTGGATGTCCATAACAAACGCCTCTAATTATTTTCTCTTTCGGTGAAAAAGTAGGATTAATAAATTGAAAACTCTCCGAAAATGTTTTTTCTCCTTTTCGTAAAAGATAAACATTGCTGAATCCTTTTAAACAACAACCTGTTGAGCCATACCAGTTTACAACGAAATCATTTAGTCCGTCACCGTTAATGTCCTGAATCGTGTCGTTCACATAAGTCATACTCCATTGTTCATGTGAAACTACTTTTTCAAATTTATTTCCAATTTTTGAATAGATGTCAATGCATACAGCACTCGGTTCGCTTCTACGGATTAAAAGATGGGGATTTTTCTTTGTGAAATGGTAATTTAAATTGATTTCAACACTCACTGGAAGACTATCACATAAAACTTCATATTTCTTTATACACTTGTCCTTGTCGATATTTTGATTTGCTATTATTAGTGCGTCTTGTAAAACTTTTACAAGTCGTAAACTATCTGTATGGTCTCGTTCTTCGATTGCTCTTCTTTTTTCTATAAGCTCTTTTTCTTTTTTGTCAATATCTGTCTGCAAAGTGTCAGTTGTAAACATAGCAGTATTCCTTTCGTCGTTGCTATGTCCGCACGAAAAAAGTACAATTAAAATTCCTATTGTCAATATATGTAGTATCGTCTTCCTAGGGTTACTACTAACTTATAAATATACAACCCTTTTTATCCAATCAAGTTGAGTATATTTTTCTTAAAAGATCGACTATTTAAAGCTTATAAAATATCACGAAACTCAAAAACCTTCGCATATCACCCCTATCCAAAATTTAAATCATCAGGCAGATTTCACACTTTTAATCAATCGCTATTTGTGGTAAGTAAACTATCCATCATAGGATTAGCTAGAATAGTGTCAAAGTCCATATTTTACTTGGCTTTGTAACCGGCCTCAGAAAAAAAGCGTTAAGAAATTCATGTAATGAAGCGCCTGCCTGCCGGCAGGCAGGTTAAGCAATGGATGATGCTTGGCTATGTACAAAAGATGAAGCGCAGCTTCGACTCATCATGAACTAAAAGCCTGGCTTTAGACTTCATCCATTGTAGCGTAATGGAATGAATTTTAGCTTTTTTTCTGAAGCCTTGACTTTTTTTGTTACTTTTTTGTGTCAAGACAAAAAAGTAAACGGAGAGAAATGCTTTACTAGTAAGGATTTGATACTAATATACCTAATCCTATATCCATCAACAGGTTTCAATACTTAGTTACTTTTTAAAAGTATTGACATATGCGAATAAAAATATATTCGCATTATCTGTTTAGAAAATACAAATTCAACAGCAAATCGAGAATTGTTGGCGAAATTTGTTAACCCTGCTTCGCCACTTTTTCTATCGTGAGCCCTTGTATAATGATACTAAAGAGCACACAGAAATAGGTGGTAATTAGCAGAATTTCCTTGGTTTCACTATCAGGTAATGACAGTACCAGTGCCAGTGATAAACCACCGCGTAGTCCTCCCCAACTAATTATTTTGGCTTCTTTATTGGTCAGCTTCAACAATTTTGGAAATACCAGGTGTGGCAGGTATACAATAATAACCCTTGATATCAATACAATAAATACTGAAATCAGGCCAACAAGAAAATATTTCGTGGTAAAATCAATCACAATCAGCACAAATGCAATCAGTATAAATAATATCGCATTAAGAATAACATCTACCAATTCCCAGAATTTATGAACGTATTCCTGTGTAATATCACTCATCGCGATTTCCTGTCTGAAATTACCCACCATTAATCCCATTACCACCATTGCCAATGCACCTGAAATATGGAAATAGTTGAATAGTCCATACCCTGCCATTACAAAAGCCAATGTCAACAGAATTTCAGTTTCGTAATGGTCAATAGATTTTAACAGCAGGTGTAGAAAATAACCGAATACCAATCCCATACCAATGCCGCCTACGGCTTCTTGTACAAAGAGCCAACTGAAATGAGCGAAACTAAACACACCTGTATTCAAAGTGTCTAATAAAGCAATAAATACTACTACACCAACGCCATCATTAAACAGGCTTTCACCTACAATGGTGTATTCTGTTTTTTTAGGCACATTGGCTTTGGTAAGAATACCTAGAACAGCAATAGGATCTGTGGGAGAAATGAGTGCTCCAAAGAGCAGGCAATATATAAAACTAACCTGCAGACCAAAAGCCTGGGTTAAGCCATAAAAAAGTGCTGCTATAATTACGGTAGAAAGTAAAACACCCCCACCTGCAAATGCGGCAATGGGTTTAATTTGTTGTTTAAGGTTGTTCCAGTTGGTATGTAAAGCACCGGCAAATAATAAAAAGCCAAGTAAATAATTAAGGATAATCTTATCAAGATGCGCCTGTTCAATATAAGTTTGAATTTGTTCTGTTTGAATATTGAGCCACAACTTAGAAGTGATTACCACCAAGGATAAAATGGTAGACAGCAGAAATAAACCAATTACAAAGGGCAGTTTTAAAACCCGTTGGTTGATATACGCAAATGCAGCGGATAGGCAAATCAGAACGGTTAATGCTAGGTAGATCGTCATTTAGCTGTTTTTCCAAAGATAAGGTTGTTGAATAACAGGTGGTAAAAATGTAACTATTGTGTAGATATAAATTCAATATGTTACGAAAAGAATCTGGTCGTTTCTAAATCACCATTGTAATCAAACCTTCTTCTTTGTTACTTGCTATTTCATTAAAATCAAGACAGCTCCCCTAACCAAAATTGAAAATCATTCTTAAATTTAACACCTGCTAACTTTACATAATAATACCCTTCCGGAGTAGTAACAAACTTGCTTTCCCAATATTCAGGCTTGGGAGATTAGAAAGTTTCCCGCCAAATATTATGCGGCACAAATACCAATTTGAAATATTTTTTGAAGTTAAGCACTAATGCCGGACATTGAACATCGAGACCGGACAGTTAATACTTACAATTAAATAGTGTACAATGTTCAGCCTTGCTAATGCAAATACTATTGATACCTACTTTTTATTTGAATATTCTTTTGTCGAATGGAAATTTTTCAACTGCAATTATTTTAATTCTTGCAAAGTCTGGATGATTAGGGTTGATTAATAAGTTATAATCGCCTTGTGTAACAGAAGATGGTATTTGCAAAATACAATGCTTATTTGCGGCTATAAATTTATCGCCAATTGCTTGTGTGGAAATGGGATGCGGAAATGTGTTCCAATCTTTTGGTAAATCAGAAATATTTAACTTTTGAAGAGAAATATTGTCTGGAATATGTATTGTAACCATCATATAGTCGGTCGGTAAAGTTGCTAAAGTAAAATGCACCGCAACTTCTGCCATAGCTAGAGATCGATTACTAGCAGTATAAATAATTTCTACGCCAATTGAATTCCATCTTGCCCCTTTTAATGCAGCACCTTTTCCAGACAAAGTAGATGCATATTTTTCCCTTGCTAAACGATAAGCTTCCATTAAACTAAAATTCCATAATTAATTCTTGTTAATTCACTTATTACCAACTCTTTTCCATATGAGTCTTTCAAAAGCTCCATTGGCTTTAAATTACCAAGAGAAAAGTTGGGGGTCTCAAGCCAGAGTTTAAACTTATCCATATCACCAAATACGTCTATGCCAACATTTGTAACTTCTGCCATTTCAATAATTTTTTCAGATTGAATTGGCTTAAAACTTTTTGATGTCTGTTTATATCTATGTAGTGATTTTGTTGAAATATCCAAAAAATCTGCCCAATTTTCTTCTGTAAAAGGAGTAGTATCTTTAATTAGATTGAATAAATTATAAGTCACCCCTTGTCTGATGACTAGAATCATTAATAATTTGTCAGTAAAAAAGTCTGAATAAGTAATGTTACTTCTTTCTTTTAGAAACCTATGGTCAAATTTTGAGCGTTTTACAATGCTCGTAATTTCTTTGTCTAATTCGGTAGTTATATCAATTGTTGAAGATGCCATAAAATAAGCTTTTGGACATTTGTCCACAAAATTAAGACAAACTTCACTAAAAACCAATAGCTTATTTGTTAATTCTTTCAATTGAGTGATGCCATTTTTTCAGTACAAGACACTCAAATCTAATTCGTTTATTATCAAGGGTTTATTCAGACCATCTACACAGTAACTACACAGCATCTACACAGCTCAACACTAAAACAGTGTTGTAGGGTGTTGTTGTACTGTTTTGATAATGGTTAAAAGCCGTGCAAAACACCTACGATTTTCGGACCTGGGTAGGAAAAAGTGGAGAAAATAGGATAGCGTTTGGTAAGTAGTTCTAAAAGCCTCTGCTTCTCGGAGGCAACAAACTTGTCTTAATTATAAACAGGCTTCGGAGATAAGAAACTTTTGGAAAGTTTCGGAACTTTCCAAAAGTTAACGGTCAAACAAAATAGCATTAACTGAAACAACCAATAGTAATATAAGTGCAACGGCCCTGTACCCAATATATTCAACAGCGAAAAAGCATAAGATAGCAGTCCCAACAATAAGCAGCATGCTTATGAGGCATTCTTTTAATTTGCCATATTTTCTTGTTCGTAGTAGATCGAATAATTTTTTCTACAAATTTAATGTTGGATATGTAAAGATTATATAAAGAACCATTGCTGTCCGGGGAAATTTGACCTTGAGTTGTAGGTGTGTGTATGATGGAATACAGATTATCATGATTTTCAGGATTTATCATGATAGATCTTGAAAATCATGAAGATTAGTGTTCTATTAATAACAGGTAGAGAGAATAAAGTTTGGAAAGTTTCGGAGCTTTCCAAAAGTTAAGTGTCAATATTCTAGTTTAGCATTTGAGTAACGAATTGTCTTGCCGATTCTAATTCTCTGTCATTCTTTAAATCTTTTGAGAGAACCTCGCTAACCCATTTTGGGCCATGACTACCCACACTTTTTACAAAACTTTCTAATTCGCCGACTTCGAGAATCAATAGCCCTACCTTGATAAATTCAATTTGAATTCTTTCGAACGCTTGCGTCGCATTTCCACTTGGGATAAACGCTTTACCAACTTCTTTTGCTTCTGTCCATGCTGATGCTTTTTTTAAACATTTTTGAATATCGCTAATCTTTGATCTTGGGAATATTCTATCATGTGTTGACGATAAAATAGTTGTAATTTCTTTGTTAACATCTAAAGTCAAGAACTCTGGTCTTTTTTGTTCAATTTCTTTTTTTACCAATTTCCAATCAGCCTCAACTATAGACCACAAACCACCCAAATCTTCAAAAATTTCCTTTAAAGGGTTGATATCGTTAAGAACATCAAAGTCGGCTACAACCTTTATAGGGACATTTAATTTTCTTAAAGCTTTAATTGCTGTGGGAATTCGATGCTTGCCTCCACAATTAACGAATAAAAGATCTGGTGCAATAGAGGAGGTATTATCAAATTGGGCTGAGAGCAAGGCTGAAAAAAATCTTGAATCCGAATCGCTTTCACAGATTATAACCTTTGAGTGAAACAGACCATCTAAAATGTTGGAATGTCTTAGAAGAGAATCGTTCCAAATGTTATTTATATCAGTGTGATTTAGAACACTAACTTTATTTACAAAACCGTCCCTTTGAATTCTAATAATTTTTAGATTAGAAACGTTTGCATCCAGAAGACCCTTTAAAAAACTTTCACTATGAGTTGCTAAAAACAACTGTCGTTCAGCAGGTAAATCTTTTGCAAGCATTTTCCCAAGTAATCTTGCTTGCGGAGGATGTAGAAATGCTTCTGGTTCATCAATAAAGAGCATGGAGTAGTTTAATACAAAGGCGTTTAATAACACACCAACAAAACTTCTCATTCCATCCCCCTGTTCATGGAGTAAATCTAGTTTTTCTAATTCTGTTAAATATGTTAAAGAAATTCTATCTTGGCCTTCTTTTATTTCTGGCTTCTCCCCAACGTAAAAGGGAACAATTTTCCCGGCATTATGATGAATAATTAAATCAGTTCCGAAGGCTTGCCGAAAATAATTACAGAACTTCTGTTCCATAGAATCATCCTTTTGTAAAAAATGAATTGGATGCTCCATTGGTTCACTTGTAAGCCTAATATTTTGAGGGGGATTTGCCGCTGAAAGTCTTTTTTCTGTACTGAGATGACTTGCAAATAAGTGGAACAAGTCTCCTATTCCATCGGTGTAATTGTACCAATTTGATTTACTTGTAGATTCCCAAAAGCTAAAACCGAAACCTTTATAATAGACGTCACTTGCAGATCTGGTAGTGTCCTTTGTAGCATTTTTTTCAATAAGATTCGTCAATTCATCTTCTGTTCCTTCCCGATGTAAATTTACCTTTAAGATAACTTTTGGCTTGTATGTTTTTTTTTGAATTAATTGAACAGTCTCTTTTAGTGCAGCACTTTTTCCAGCATTGTTAGGACCAACTAGAACAACAATATCCTCTTTAGCTAGAGGTATTTTTGTGCCATCACTAAATTGAATTTCGTCAAGCCAAAATTTGATTGCCATAATTTATTTCTGTTATAGGTTTGAAGTGTTTTTGTATGAAAGACAACGGTCTGCGGCATTTCGTCATGGTAGGTTTCGGAGCTCAAAACAATCTACATACTTTAAACTTAAATAGAAGCACAAAGCTGCAATTTTGCATGTAAACCCACCTGATACAAAAACCATGTTAGGGGCTGTCGTTCTTGTTATTATGTTGTCAATATCGTCCAACTTCATTTAGTATTTCTGGTACTTCTTTGAATTGATTAATCCAAATTACATTGAATCCAAGATTATTTGCATCTTGTTCTTCAATGCTTTCAATTACTGGAATTACCTTTTTTTCTTTCGATTTTACTATTCCATTTTCAGGATATAGCTCTTCAATAGTATATCGCTTTTTGATTATGTAGTGATTCTTTTCCCCTTTACCATTCTTACGGATAGAAACATCTAAAAGTCTTCTCATATTTGGGTCAGTCAGACTAATTCCAATAAACAAACAAGTGCTATTATTCAGATGATTTAGTTGAACAAGGTTGCTCCAACTAAATGGGTCAATGAACTGAGAGTGGTATGCATCTTCACTAAAAACAACTTCATTTTTTGAAGTCAAATTTTTGCGTCGTGGTAAAAAACCGTGTGGGTGATAAATTGGCATTTCCTCTTCTTTATACCTTTCACCTTCTGTGAAGATTGTCTTGAAGTTAATTTTCTCTTTAGTTAGCTTTTCTTCAATTAGGTCGTCAAAATTAAACGTGATAATTGCTTTTAAAGGTTTCCTATTTCTTTTTTGTCTGCTTAGCTCTGAAAGGGATTCAACAATTTTGCTTTTGTCATTGCAGTCTTTGTATAGTGTATCACGAACCGTTGAAGTGAATTTTTTACCCAATAGAGTCTTTAGATATTGGGCTAATATTAAAGGAGAAACATTTATTCTTTTTTGGAAAAGGTTTGCAAGTCTTGTGTCGAGGTCAGGGACATCCTGATTATCTGAATACACTGCTTTAAGAAGTGATTTTAATAATGTGTTCCAAGTAGGTATGCCTGCATCATATGAAATTCCTGCACCACAGAATAAAGTTAGATTACCATTGTTGTATGCATCTTTTAAGTTTTTTATTTGAAATTCATATGATTCAGGTTTGAATTTATCAATTTGCCTATCTGTTTCTTGATACTTTTTTGTTGCAAGAGTTTTAAGTGCATTTATGAGTTTGAAATATCCTTCATCAAATGAGTGTCTAAAGTCAGAATAAAGTCTATCCCGTAGTGAAAAAGGGATTTCGCAGTCTTCAATTAATACCGGAAGTATTATATTTTGCTCTTGAGAAATTTCTTTAAGTCGTGTTGCGGATAGTTCAAAATTTACCCAATTTGAGTTCGTGCTATTTTTAGAAAGAACGACAATGAAATAGTCGGTTTTCTTGATTGCATCTGAAATTTTTTCTTGAATATTGTCGCCAACTGCTAATTCCTTTTCATCTGTCCAAACTTGAATACCATCATCCCGAAGTCTGCTCGTCAGCAGATTAACAAACTTCTTGTCTTGATAACTATGGCTAATAAATACTTTCGTCATATTTAGATTTCTTGTTTGTCAATGTCGCTTTCGGTTGCCACTAACTAATAAATATACGAACCTTTATAATGATATCAAGTTGCGTATATTTTCTTAGAAGATTGAATATTAATTACTTATAAAATAATGCATCACTAAAAAAAGCTCGCTTACCCAAGCCTATCGTAAACTTAAATCATCAAGCGGACTCATCATTTTAATGAATCGCTGTTTGTTGCATTAAGGTATCACAGTGTTGTTTTAAAGATGAGCAACTTTCATTAAGCTCATGATCTCCCCCTTTTCTTTGACGATTTGGCCCTCTCATTAAAATCAAGACAAATCCCTATCCAGAATTCAAAGTCTTTCTTTGTTTTAAAACCAGTCGGCTCAACATAACAATACCCCTTCATTTCCTTTCCTTTCATGACCATTGGCAAATAACCGTTTCTTTCAGCCAATGCCTCCGTTAAAGCCGGATCAAATCGGCACATCAGGTTGTCCCCACTTACGTTTACACACATTTTATCATTCACCATAAACACTAGTCCACGAAACATTTCCTTCTCTTTAATATCAAGTGCTGTAGCCTGAGCAAGGTATTCCCTCACCCTATCTGCCAGTTTTAAATCGTATGCCATGGTAATTAATTCAGTTGTGCATGAATATTGATTGTTGAAATTATCATCTAAATAAATTTATTTAAAAATTTTATATGGATGGTCTTTATACGATTAGGTAAATAGTAACGCATCCTTAGCAGTAAAGAATTCCCCTCCGTTTACTTTTTTGTCTTGACATCCTCCAAAGACGGGTAAGCAACAAAAAGCCTGCATTCTTACGAATACAGGCTTAACGAAAAACGCCAAAACAAAAGCTATAAGGAATTAATTCTTTGCCTTCTCTTTAATCCATATCTGTGAAGCCAGTGGCCTGTTCTGTATCCTTTGCGGAGGCTCATTCGCTTCAACTGGTAAAGTGGTTGTTACTGCCGCAGGCTCTTTGCCATCAAGGCGATTGGTGCGGGCATAGTTAGGAATAGCCACCAATGGTGTACCATCTTCCCACTGTCCCTTTATCACCATCATTCCTCTCAGGAAATTATCTCTCCATTCTAATGCCAATGGTTTTTTGGTATCAATGGCCTTGTTGATGTCTTGTCCGTCGGCAGCTTCCACATTATAAATCAATGGCCCAAAACGCAGTGCTACACGGCCCTGGTTGGCTTCGATTCTTTTATCGGCATAAAATTTCTGAACCTCCATCGGCATTTCCAGTTCTATCTTATCACCTTTTTTCCAAACCCGCTTAATAGCCACATATCCTTTTTCTATTGCCACAGGAACAGCCTTACCATTCACTTTCAGGTATTTCAGTCCCTTTACTTCTTTATCAGGTGTATACAGTTCACTGGTGGTTCTGTTTGGTACGCGAACATATACCGTAAACTCTTTGCTTAGTTTAGGATTCACCGTAATAGCCACTGCACCCTCCCATGGATAATTGGTTTTCTGCACCATCTCAATATCTGTTCCTGCAACACGCTCTACATTTATGGTACTTCCAATATACATATTCACATAAATGGCTTTAGGGTCGGTAACATAGGTCCAGGTAGGCACCATCAACAACGTACGAGGAATATTACCTACGCAGCAAGGACATACATGCCATGGGTCTCTGGGTTGTGCTTCTGACAAACGGTTGGTATAATAAAAATTCTTGCCATCCAGGTCTAACGAACCCAATAAAGCATTGTACATGGTTTCTTCGTAGAGGTCTGCATATTTCGCATCATGGTATGCCAGGTTCATTTTATACTGAAAGAAAATTAATCCGGCACTGGAGCACGATTCGCAATAGGCATTGTTGCGTAATGAATAATTCGGACCAAAACCTTCAGATGTTTCTCCACTTCCAATACCTCCGGTTAAATAATATTTTTTATTGATCATATTATTCCACAATGACATTACCGCACTTTGATAATCTACATCGCCTGTCTCAGCCGCCACATCTGCCATAGCAGAATAGTTATAAGTTGCCCTAACTGCGTGGCCCACTGCTTCGTATTGCTGTTGTACCGGAACATGACTTTGATCGTATTCGGTTCCATTCTTACGACTGTCGAGCAGGAATTTTGCCAGTTTCACATAACTATCCCCACGGCCATTGCCTTCCATATCGTTTACAAAACGACCAAAACGAACCAATGCCTGCTCCATTTCCTGGTGACCATCATACCATTCTTTTTGTCCAGGACCTGTACCAATATTTTTCACCCAACAATCGGCGAGTCTTTTTGCTGCATCATATAAACGTTTGTCTTTCCCGTTTGTTAAAGTATAGTGGTTGATAGCAGACTCAATAAAATAACCTGCTACATATCCTTCATGATCACCACGGTTGCGTGGTGCCCAACGATCTTTCCAACGGGTTGTATCACGCAATGTATAGGCTGTATGCAGGTATCCATCTGATTCCTGAGCTGCAAGGATAATGGGGATCCATCTTTCCAATGCTTCTTTCATTTTTGCTTGAGCAGCAATGATTTCTTTATCTCCCTGCGGATCAACCATCAAAGCAATACAGATTGATTCAACTGTTTGGTGTACCCATGCATTAGAGAATACATATCCTTTATGACGTGCATGTGGTTCTCCTTTTATTGCTTTGGCGGCTTCTATAAAATTATCCAGTCCACCCTGACCAATAGTCAAATCCGTACGTTCATTCTGTGCAATGCAATAAGGAATCCAGTTTACGATCATGGCTTTTGCTCGATCGTTCCAGAGTTTATTGTCAATTTTATATTTTTTGGTGTACACTACATCCAGTCTGTTCACCGGTGGAGGGTTATGTACTTTCACTTTAATCGAAGAACTTTGCGTAAGATTTCCCTCCGTTGCTGTCATAGCCAGTTCGTAATCACCAACTGCACTAAAACTTGCTGTACCTTTAAGAGATCCCGCATCACTAAACTGAACGTTGCCTGGCCCTGATACTTTTTTCCATTCAACTTTAGAAACTGGTGAAACAGATTTAACCGATGCATCAAGGTATGTTTTACCATTAATGATCAGGTCTCTGTCTAACCCCGCAGATACCAATGGTTTGGGATTAGGAGAATTGGGTGTTTTTGCTACTACCCACTCTAATAAAGTTGTTACGCCACGATCTGCTGAATCGAGATCAATGCGCATACGCGTTGTGGTTACTTCTTTAAAAGTAGTTGTATTGTATTGATTATTCTCTTTACCCATGCCCTGTGCATTTTCTACAGGAACAAAAGCAGATCCATTCCAATAAGAAATACGGTATTGCTCAGGTAAGCGAACATTATTATTGAAGTTCCACCAGAATAAGCCTATTTCACTTGTACTAACCGACTCCTGCCATTCATATTGCACCCAGATATTGGTTCGTGCCGGTCTGTTAAAACCTGCACCATTCCCTCCTGCCGCACCCGGGCGTGAGTTACCAATATTTACCGGTGTTTTCTGATCATTTAATCCATCAACCCCAAAGCCACCGCGACTTGAACTTACTTTGGCAACCAATGCAAGGTTGGGTTTGGAGGTTATTGATTGTTGGGCATATGCCGTTGTTACCAAACCAAATAATAAAATGGCCTGCAACAATTTGGTGAAATAGACTCGAATGTTTTTCATTGATCCCGAATTTTAGTGATTTATTTTATTGGTACAGGGTCTACATAATACATTTTCTTCACTGTATCGACTGATAAAAGTGATAGCTCATTCGCTGGCAGTGTAGTTGTTTTCCATTCGTCGGTTGGCAATAATTTTAATATAGTTTCATTGCTTTTTAATACGATGGGAAGATTAAAGCCTGGAATACAGTTAGCATACCTATATCTCACAGCATTACCATTTACTTGAAATTCAAATTTTGGAATCGCTGTATTTCTTAAGTATTGGTCAAATACTTTACTGTAGTCAAAGCCTGCTTTTTTTGAGATATAATTTTCTACCTGTGTTGAATTCACGGTTTGGTGGTAGAAATCTTTATTTAGTCCACGAAGTATCTGTCTGAATTTTTCATTGTTATTGAGGCTATGTTTAATAGCATGCAATAAATTACCTCCCTTAGGATACATGTCGCCGCTACCTTGTGCATTAACACCATACGTTTGTGGTATGATCGGCTTGTCGTTTCTTATACCGCTTCTAATACCCACATTATATTCATTTGCGGCCTGCTCACCGAAAATATAATCGATAAACAGTGTCTCACTGTAGTTGGTAAAACCTTCATGCACCCACATATCAGCGAGATCATTTGAGGTAATGTTATTGCCGAACCACTCGTGCCCACTTTCATGAATTACGATAAAGTCCCACTTCAATCCCCATCCGGTTCCTGAGCCATCGCGTTTTCTGTAACCAGGTTGGTACCAGTTTCCGTAAGCAACGGCACTCTGGTGCTCCATACCGGTATGTGGCGCATCAATTAATTTATAACCATCTTCATAAAAAGGATAAGGACCGAACCAGTATTCAAAACTTTTCATGGTATTGTGTACTTCCTTGGGCAAATAGTTTTTGGCCTTTTGCTCATTATAATCGAGTACCCAGTAATTAAGATCCAGTTTGCCCTTTTCGCCCTGGTATTCTTCTTTGAAGTTTACATATTTGCCAATATAGGGTATGATATTATAGTTATTGATTGGGTTGATCACCTCCCATGTGTAACTCGTAGTACCATCGCCATGTGGTGTTGTTTTTTTAAGGCGACCATTACCTACGGCCATCAGTGTATCAGGAACACGCATGGTTAATGATGCTCCTTTATTAGGCTCATCACTTTGGTGATCTTTACAAGGATACCAGATTGATGCACCGGCTCCACCCTGGCAGGTTACTGTCATCCAGGGACGACCAAGTGAATCTTTGGTAAAAGTCCACCCACCATCCCAAGGAGGTCTGATGGCTTCATGAGGTTTACCACTATAGCTGATGGTAATTTTTCCTTTATACCCTTTTTGCTGATTGGGCATATCAATTAACCAAACAGAACCTGATTTATTGAAATTGTATTTCTTTCCTTGCTGATCGGTTACTTCATTTATCTGCAGCGGTTCTTTCAAATCGATCTGCATTTTCCTTCCTGCATTATTTTGTACAACCGTATAACTGATGGTATTAGAACCCTTTAAGGTTTTAGTGGAATAGTCTGGTTGTATTTCCAGATCGTAACGGGTTAAATCCCACCAGGCTCTTTCTGGGGTAATGGTTCCCCTCAATGTATCGGCCATGGTTAGTGGTCGCTGGCTTTGTGCGCTAACGGTTGTAGCACAAAAAATCGAAACAAATGCAAATAAGATTGGGTATTTCATATAATATGCTTTTTCTCTTGTGAAGATAATCAGGTATTGAACAGCAAGACCTGCAATATTTTGCAGGCCTTGCTATTGCTTAAAACCTAAACCTATACATGAGAAAAAAATCTTAATTAGTAACCTGGGTTCTGTTTCAGATTGGTATTTGTAAGCAAAGAGTTAGCCGGTATTGGGAAGATATTCCTGAATGTAGCTGATGGTTTATGAGAGAACCAGCTTTTTCTATGGAATACACCAAAACGGATAAGGTCTTGTCTGCGTTTTGCTTCTGCAGCAAATTCCCATCCTAACTCATCCAGCATTCTTCCGTAAGGAATATCAGCGCCACCTTCTACGGTTGTTTGTGCGCCATTGGCCCACTCGCCATAAGAGTAGCTACTTCCTTGTTGTAATTGGGCACCTGTTACAATAGCTTTAGCCGGATTGCTGCCAAAGTTTCTCTGACGTACCTGTGTTACAATAGTTGCCGCTTGTGTAGCATCGCCTGTACGGAGCAAAGATTCAGCTTTCATCATCAGTACATCTGCATAACGCATCAGAGGAAAATCAACACTTGAACCACCGCGCATACCTGCTTTGATTTCGTATTTACCAATACGGAAACCCTGGTTAGAGGTACTGGATGCGATGCTGGTTACTGTTTTCACGTAGTTGATTACCAGCGCACCTGTTGTAGCATTGTACTGAGGTCCCATGATCCAGGTATCTTTTAAACGCTGGTCATCGGTATCATAAGTATCAATCCACTGTGGAACCGCGCAGTTACCACCCCATGGCTGCACCTGCATTGGATAAACCAATTGCATAAGCGGATCCAGGGTTTTCATGTGCATATTACTCTCCGTTGCAAAAATTTCATCATAGGGTACGGCAAAGATGATTTCCGGAGAAGTGTCGTTATTGGTAAGAAAATTGTCTTTATAACGAGTTGTCAGACTATATGCATTTGCTGCGATGATATCGTTACATTGTTGAATACACTCTGCCCATTTAGGTGTTCCGGTATAGACTTGTGCATTCAAATAAACGCGCGCCAGAAATGCTTTTGCAGCCCAACGTGTCATACGGCCATAAGTTGCTTTAGATACAACAGGTGACAGATTCGGGATTGCATCAGTAAATTCCTTCACCACAAAATCATACACTTGCTGACGTGTTTTCTGCACTGGCAGACTCGTGTCTTTAAAGTCTGTTACAACAGGCACATTGCCATGGTTGTCTAGTAACAGGTAATAATAGTAAGCACGGGCGGCTTTTAATTCTGCGATAATGGCTTCTTTACCAGTAGGAACAGGTATTTCACCTGATTCAATCTGGAACAATACCCTGTTCGCGTTATTAATACCTGTGTAACAACGGTTGTACAAACCATTTGGCTGACCCTGGGTTGGTGTCCAAACATGTTCATGCATACGGCGATAAGTACCCCCATCAACCCAACCATTAGGACGGGCCGGCGTTACAATCTGATCTGCTGCTTCTTCCTGCAGGTCAAAAAGTCCTTGCCAACTGGCTGTATTAGCACGCAGTACAGTATAAACAGGCGCTATCAATGCCGGAACATCTTTAGCAGTTGCCTGGAAATTCTGTGCGAGCAATTCAGAATATACTTCCTCATCTAGCTTTGTACAGCTATTCATTAACATGGTACCAGCAAGCGCTGCTGCAAGGAACCATTTATGATTATTTATTCTTTTCATGATTTAGCGTTTCTTTTTTCAGATTATAATGTTACCAATGCACCTAAAGTGAATGTGCGTGTAGTTGGATATTTATCACGCTCATCGTTTCCTGGAGCTAATCCACTTCTGTTTACTTCAGGATCGATTCCTTTATAACCAGTGATGGTAAACATGTTCAATCCTGATGCATAAATGCGCAATGATTTCACATACTTATTGCTCTTCAGGTTTACGTTATAACCTAAAGTGATGTTATCTATTTTCCAGTAGTCACCATTCTCTACATAGTAGCTAACATAAGCCTGTGAATTGGTAAGTCTGGTTTTGCCATAAACTTTGTCAAAGGCAGATAAAAGCACATTGTAGTTACCAAGGATCTGTGGTTGTGAGTTTTCATAGAACATACGCTGGAAGTTCAGGATCTGGAATCCGAAAGCACCACGCATCAATACACTCAGGTCCCAATTTTTATAACGAACAGTGTTGTTCCAACCTGCATAGTATTTAGGTAATCCATTACCCAGGATTTTTTTATCTTCCTGACGTGCCTGGCTATAAGGCTTAGGTTTACCATCTGCACCTTCAATGATCCATAAACCATTTGCATCGATATCTACTGATCTGTATCCATGGAAATTACCGATTGGACCTCCGATATCTACACGGTGTGTATAATCCTGTACCGGCTCACCAGTACCACCAGCAGTAAAGAAGTTGGCAGTGGTTCTGAACTGATTGTTTGATAAACTAACCAATTTGTTTGAGTTGGTAGAAAAGTTTACACTTGTTTCCCATGAGAAATCTTTTTTCTGGATAGCATTGTAATTGATCAATACTTCCACACCTTTATTCTCCATCACACCTACGTTTGCAAGGATGCTGTTAAATAAGTAAGGAGGAACAGGTACGCTGTAGTTATACAACATATCGCGTGTTGTACGCTTGTAAATATCGATGGTAGTGCTCAGGCGGCCTTTCAGGATAGACAGGTCAATACCAAAGTTCACTTCTTCTTTTTTCTCCCATCTTAAATCCGGGTTAGGGTTACGAACCGGAGAGAGAGATTGGATCCAAACACCATTATCAAGAAAACGGGTTCCGTAGTTCAGGCTGGTTTGTGATAAATAAGCATCTCCTGGTGCTATACCTGTTACACCAAAACCTGCACGTACTTTAAGGTCATGAATAAATGCTACATCACGCAGGAATGATTCATTTTTAACACGCCAAGCTGCAGATATCGCAGGGAATGTACCCCATTTGTGATTAGCACCAAATTTAGAAGAACCTTCGCGACGTACACTTGCAGACAATAAATATTTATCGCTGAAATTATAATTAATACGACCGAAGAAACCAATGAGTTTGCTGGACGACTGGAAGCTGCTCATTGAAGCTTCGCCTCTACCTAAAGCGTTACCTGCTTGCAGACGATTGTATGAATATTCATCAGTTGGGAAATCCCAGTTTGAAACAGAAAAATCTTCGTACTTCTGGTCTTGATAGCTATAACCAGCCAATGCTACAAAACGGTGTTTACCAATACTTTTGGTATAATCTAGCGTAAACTCTAAAAGGTTATCCTCGCTTGCACTAGTACTTCTCGAAGCATTACCATTTCTGCCGTTTTTTGTAGTAGAAACGTGTTTCTTGGTTTCTGAGAAACCAGATAAGGACTCGTTTTTAACATTAGCAACCAGTAATTTGGCGTTTAACCCACGGGCTATATTTGCTGTAACGCTTGCAGATAAACGGGTTTCCTGTGATTCGTTTCTGGCGAGGGTTTCCATGAGGTATCCTAATGGATTATCATAGAAATAAATATTACGCTCTTTCCAGTTACCTTGAAAGTCATACACACTATCCGTAGGGTTACGGATTACTGACTGACGGTAAACATAGCTATTGAATCCACCATCATCATTACGCTGACGGCTGATAACATTCAGGTTTACTTTTACCTTACCTTCTAACATGCTATGATTTACATCTGCACGTAATGTTAACTGACGGTTTACTGATTTCAGGAACATACCTTCCCAATTACGGTAGTTGATGTTCGCAGTATAACTGGTTTGTCTGTTACCACCCTGGAATGTAAGGTTATGGGTTTGGCTGAATGGAGTTGGTCTTGAAATTTCTTTAAACCAATCTGTGTTCAGACCATAGTCGATAAAAGGATAGCCGTCTTTGCTGAATTGACGAAACTCTTCCGCATTTAAGAAACGAGGACGTCTTGCGATTGTTTGAATACTTGCATAGGTATTGTACTCCACCACTGATTTTCCACCACCCTGTATTTTACGGGTAGTAATCAGGATTACACCATTGGTACCACGGGTACCATAGATGGCGGCTGCAGATCCATCTTTCAAAACGTCAATTGACTCAATATCTTCCGGTGAAACGGAATTCAGGTTTCCGGGTACTCCATCAATTAATACCAATGGCGCTGTTGAAGCATTCAGCGTTGTAATACCACGTAATTGAATTTGTGTTCCCGCAGTTGGTGAACCAGAAGAAGTAGATACAGATAAGCCGGCTACTTTACCTTGAATTAACTGGGCCGCATCACGCACAAACCCTTTAACAAAGCTTTCCTGTTTAACACTGGCAACGGCGCTGGTTAGGTCGCCTTTCTTTTGTGTACCATAACCTACCACAACTACTTCATCAAGACTATTAATGTCTTTATTAAGTTTTACGGATAAGGAATTGGTTCCCTTTACAGGCAATGATAATGTGACATAGCCAACATAGCTGATGTCCACAACAGCATCATCGGAAGGAACTGTAATACTGAATTTACCATCCGCATCTGAACTGGTAACCGTAGCAGTATTCTTTACTGATACCGTTGCACCCTGAAGAGGAGCACCAGAAGAAGCGTCCGTAACTACACCCGTAACTGTTTTTGGGGGTCCTCCCAAACGGGCAGTCGCTGCATTTGTAAACAGCAGCGATAGAAGCAGAAAACATCCAAGTAGATTTTTCATACGCAAGCGTTTTATTAAAGGTCAAATTGACACTTAAAATTATTTTTTAAGTTTCACGCTTCCGGCTAATATTTTAACTAATCCTAAACGTATTTTAACCATTTTAAAATTTACGCTTGAAAGCGTTGGTATACAAGGATTGTGTCAAATGAACACTTATATGACTGGCTTTTACATTGTTTAAGACAAAATCATGTTATTGGTTAATAAAGGAAAAGGGAAGGTTAATTTTTGCAAACATTTTGATGCAGCGATTTTCAAAATCACCGCTTGTCGATTTCTTACTAAGTTTTAGGGGATACTTTATTAGAACCCTAATCGCGAACACTTTTTAAATACTTTACTGTAGCATCAGGATATTTTGCAATTAAATGAGAGCGAACCAAATTGGCAATATTACCAGCCTGTTCTGTTTGCAGGCTAATAAGTTTAGATGGGGTTGCCGGCATATGACAATCAATACAATTATTTACAATAGTTGCTCCGAGTTTTGGTGCCATCTTACAAAACTGTTTACTATTCTGCTGATGACAGCTCATACAGCGTGTTGAAAAAACTTTGAGATCGTTTCTTTCTGTTTTGTGTGGATTATGACAGGTATTACATGACATGATTTCTACCGCTCCCTTGTAACATTTGCTCGCCATCAATAATTGATATTGGTTGCCGTGTACATCTAACTTTGCAGGCTCCTGTTTAACGGTATCGGGTCGGTAAAAATCTTTCAGCAGGTTACCAGGTTTGAATAGAAATGGAGAACGAATGGGTTCTCGCAATCCTGAATGACAGGTAGCACAGTTCTCCATCTTCTGTGTACCGGTGAGTTCTTTATAGGTTAATATGTATTTAGCCAGTTTTTCTGCAGGATGTTCCTGCTGATAAGCAACATGTGCAGCAGCCGGACCATGACACCGTTCGCAGTCGATCCCATAAATAACAGAATTAGGGTTTAACTGATCTACCCGGTATCCTTTCTCTTCACGCATTCCTGTACGCTCAACAAAAGATGCATGGCATTCAAAACAACCGATTGGTATTACCCGATCGAAACGAACCCTGTCGGTAGGGTAATTTGGACTATTCACCCAACATTTACCAATAACGGAATAACTAACGGGCAGTTGGTATACATTACTGTCTTGCCAATACAAATAAGTCTGGGCTTTTCTTCCAGATCCAATTACAATATCAAAGGGAAATGATGCTTTTTGTTGGTCAGCCTCAAAAGCTGTCTGGAAAAACTTTCCTTCACGGGCTTCCATTAAAACCTTTACATCAGTTGTATAATGAAACTGGTTTTCGCCATTTTGGAAGCTACCCGCTATATTTTCTGCACTAGCTGAACTTGTGGTGCGGTTATGCGCTGTTTGTTTATAAGCTTCTGCAATTGCAGCATGACAATTACCACAAGATGATGAACCTGCATAACCAATGCCGCGTGGATCTTTGGGCATGGCTTGTTTAGCCTGCATACAAAATTGAAACAGGAATGTTGCAAGCATCAGGCAACCTATAACTACAACCCATCTTTTTCCGAACATTCATTAAAAATTTAGGTAGTAATGGATGATCATTTAAAACAATCCCAAAACCTCCTGAACCAGAAAATATTTGAAAAGCATCCACTTTATGCTGAAAGTTATGATTTCAGCATAAAGTAGATGCTTCTAAATGGATTATGATTGGTGTTATTTTTCGTTGTAAAATCTCCAGTTTGTCTTAAAATCTTCCGTTAAAGGCTGTCCGGTAAGAATAGCACGTATCATTTCAACCGGCATAGCATTCATGGTAATAATAGCATCATGGTATTGCTTGTAGGTCATTTTACCGCTATCTACCAACTCTTTCTTAAGAGCATAAAACTGTCTGCCGCCTGTTAAATAGGCCAACTGATATAATGGAGGATAGCGACCCGTAAATGAACGGCGAACTTCTCCTTCTGCATTGGCGCGTTCATGTCCAACCCTGTCTACCAGAAAGTCGATACATTGCTGCGGTGTCCATTTACCCATATGATAATTAAGAGAGAATATAATTCTTGCACAACGGTGCATGTGCCAGAAAAGCATACCGATTCTATCTTCTGGTGTTTTTGCAAATTTCATATCCCACAAAATCAGTTCCCAGTATAATGACCATCCTTCTGTCCAGAACGGTGTACCAAAATTGCGGTAGGTTCTATTACGTGAATTCATAAATTGTTGCAGGTTATGACCGGCAATCAGTTCATGGTGTACTGTAGCTTTTGAAAAATGTGGGTTATTACCACGCATACTCATCATTCGGTCTTCGTATGCCATGGTATTGGTAGGATAAGAAATGATGATGTCAGATCCTCCTAAAAAGAACGGGTTTTGTAATTGACGCTCAGGAGACATCATCATCATACCCCAGGTTTCTTCTGCCAATGGTGGAATGGTAATCAGGTTGTTCTTTTTAAGAAAATCAATCGACTCGTTATATAATTTCAAAATAGCTTCCGGTTGTTGACCTGCTGGCACATAAGCATTCTTCACTTTTTCCTGTGCGGCTTTCCAATCATCACCAAAACCCATTTCCCTCGTTGCTTTCAACAATTCAGCATCACACCATGCAAATTCCTTATTGGCTATATCAATCAGTTCTTCAGGCGTATAAGGAATCATTTCAAGCTGTAATTGTTTTACCAGGTTATCCCTGCCTGCCTGTACCCCAACAATACCACTGTTATCGGTAGCGGTAAGTGCACTGTTCGCTTTGCTTTTCCATACTCCTGCATAAGCAGTGAGTGCTTCATCCAGCGACTTGTGAACAGTTGGCACCCACCAAGTAAACATTGGATCGTATCCATTATAAAACTCAAATACACTTTGTGCAGCCAGTTTAATATTACTGATCAATTCACCAGCAGTATAAACAGATTCTGGTTCAATTACTTTTTCTGCTTTCAGTTTTACCTGTAGTTCTTTCAGTTCTTTGATGATAGCTGTCCATTCCTTAGCTATCTGCTCACCACTAACCTGATGTCCCCTTCGGCGTGTTTGCTCAAGTGTATATATTTTATCTGCAAAGGGCATCCACTTCATTATTTTTTTAACTTCTGACTCTTCCGCTACCAACTGATCTAACTTCGCCTGCAGGTCTCTTTTAAATAAAATATAATCCGCTTTACACTCTTGTGAAAGTCCTTTGAAATTTACCGCAGCCAGCTTTTTCTGGTAATCTTTTACCAGTTGTTGCAAACGTTGGTTTCTTTCAGGTGAACCTACTGCGTCGTTACCACCGCCACCAAAACCACCGCCGCCACGGCTATTTACAGCAGGGGTATAAAACCTGTTTAATGTTCTGTTATCTGTTGCAAAGCCTTGTATAAGCGAAGGCATTTCCTGACAAGGAACAAAAGCTTCTTTTGATACCTGTGCCATTGTTGGCTGTACTGTAGTACACATTGTGCCTGCAGTTAGCAATAGCAGTAAAGAGTAGGTGTTTTTTTTCATGGGTTAACCTTTAATTGATTTTAGCCACATGAATTCAGCCGATTAATATTGCAGTCGAATAAACAATCGTAATGGCGAATTTCATATAGCAAGTTTGATTTTGACAATTAATCGAATCTTGCAGGGTCAAAAGCTTTTATATCAATAGTTGTTGGTTTTCTTAATGCTAATTCAGCAATCAACTTACCTGTTGCTGGACCGAGGCTAAGCCCCATCATTGCATGACCACCAGCATATAACATGTTGTCATATTTTGCTCCATAGCCAATATAGGGAAGTCCATCCGGCGAACAAGGCCTAAACCCATACCATACCTCTTTCTCTTCAGGCATGTTCAAGTTAAGGCCAGGTAAATAAGCGGGTACTGATTCAACAATACCTTTCACCCGGTTCATGTTCACTTTATCATTAATTGCACCGATTTCCATCGTACCGCCAAAACGAAGGTCTTTACCCATGGGCGTTATTGCAACCCGTGCTTCACATAAGATTGCGGGTACCTGTAACTGGTTGCTGGTATTTTTTTGGGTGAATGAATACCCTTTGCCAGGCATCAATGGCAAATGCAATCCAGCCATTTGTAATAGTTGGGGCATCCATGA
This sequence comes from uncultured Sediminibacterium sp., assembly GCA_964611995.1. GTDB lineage: Bacteria > Bacteroidota > Bacteroidia > Chitinophagales > Chitinophagaceae > Sediminibacterium. The sequence goes on from CAZTCS010000009.1 coordinate 37,028, forward strand.
ACCAGCCGCCATTACAAATACATCTGCATCTAATACATGATCACCTGCCTGTATTGAGACTATTTTATTTCCTTTTCGGTTAACCTGTTTTACGGAACTACCTGTAATAAAACGAACCCTTTTTTCTTTCAGGTAATGAATCAATTGTTCATTGAGTTTATTCGGATACAAATGTGCATCGCAACGATAATGAACACCACCTAATACATCTAATTTTACATTTGGTTCGAGTTGCTGTACCTGTTCTGCTGAAAGCGCCTCAACATCCAATCCCATTGATCTTGCTTTTTCAGCGAGATGAATTTCTTCTTCCCCTACTTTCTCTGTTTTATAATACATGATGATTCCCTTTTTTTCAAAAGCGAAATCAAAACCAGGTTCCTTACTTAGTGTTTCATAAAGTTGTTTGCTGAGTAGGTTAATATCGGTGAGTGGTTTTTCAGCCTTTTTTACATTCGCCTCGTTTGCCGATTTGATAAACTTCAAACCCCAGTTAATCAATTGCCCACTTAAGGTAGGCTTTACATAAAAAGGACTTTTTGAATTAAACATCCACCTTATTCCCTGAGCTACTATACCGGGGGCGGCTAAAGGCACGAAATGACTGGGCACAATCATACCAAGGTTACCATATGAGCAACTATCGCTTAGGTCTGTTTTATCTACAATCGTAACATCACAACCTTCCTGAACCAGGTAGTATGCCGAGCTTAGTCCGATAATACCTCCACCTATAATAACAACTTTCATAAATAAATCAGTTCAATAATCATATAACCTGGAAACCGTGTGCGTAAGGATCTTCATCATCAATAATGATGGTGTTATAACCGGTTACAATTGCCCATCCTTCAATACTTGGAACTATGGCAGGTTGTCCGTTAACGGTTGTTTCTGCTTCTATTCTTCCGGTAAAAGTTGAGCCGATAATGCTTTCATGGATAAATTCATCCCCTTTCTTTAATTTACCTTTTGCATACCATTGTGCCATCCTCGCTGAAGTTCCAGTGCCGCAAGGCGAGCGATCAATCGCTTTATCTCCGTAAAAAACAGCGTTACGCGCAGTTGATGCGGGCGACAATGTCTTACCTGTCCATAATAAATGACTCAGTCCTTTGATGTTTGCATTTTCCGGGTGAATGAATGTGTATTTTTCATTCAATCTTTTCCTGCACTCCCTACTCCATGAAATAAGTTGGTCAGCTGTATGGTTTTCTATTCCCTGAAAATTTGTTTGAGGGTCTACAATTGCATAAAAATTTCCGCCATAAGCCACATCCACTTTTATCGGACCCAGATCCGGACAATCAACCTCAAGATCACTGGCGTATAAAAATGCCGGGACATTGGTGAGTTTAACTGATTTTACTTTTTTACCTTCTTGTTTGTATTCAATCAATACAAGTCCCGCAGGTGTTTCAATTCGAAGCTGACCTGGTTGTTTGGGAATAACAAGTCCTTCTTCAATAGCAATGGTTATGGTACCGATTGTACCATGACCACACATAGGTAAACAGCCACTTGTTTCAATAAATAATACGCCAATATCATTTTGAGGATCGTGTGGTGGGTAGAGAATACTTCCACTCATCATGTCGTGCCCCCTGGGTTCAAACATAAGTCCTTTTCTTATCCAGTCGTATTGGGCAAGAAAGTGTAATCTTTTTTCCATCATGGAATTTCCTTCCAATAATGGGCCACCGCCGGCTACAAGTCTAACAGGATTACCACAGGTATGCGCATCGATGCAGAAAAATTTTTTATGTGCCATGAGCAAACATCAGGTTCAAAAACTAAATAATTGGTTCTCTGGTAAACACGCCATTTACTTTCCTCATTACACCTGCTTCATTTGCATTCTGTAAGTAAATGGGCAAAAGGTTTTGCGGACAATCCTGATAACATACAGGTCGTACAAACCTTCTGATTGCTTCTGTACCCACAGAAGTAGTTCTCGCATCTGTTGTTGCAGGGAAAGGTCCGCCATGTACCATAGCATGACATACTTCTACGCCTGTAGGTACATTATTGAAGATTAGTCTTCCTACCTTCTGTTGCAAAATATCGATCGTTGAACTAAATAATAATAATTCTTCGGTGTTACCGAATACAGAACCGGTTAACTGTCCATGTAAAGATTGTAAAGCTGCATCCAGTTGTGTTTTATCATCACATACCACGATTGTTGAACATGGACCAAACACTTCCTGTTGCAGGTTTTCATCAGCTATAAAGTCAGCGGCTGTTACGGATAACAATGCAGGACTTGCTTTATAACTTGCAGAAAGGTCTTCGCCAGCATATAACTGCTTAACCCCTTTCGCTCCAACTGTTTTATTTCGATCGTTATAATATGATTTACAGATTACCTGATTCAACATAGTTCCCGCTGCTGCATTAGAGAGCGCAGCAATGAGTGATTCAACAAATGCATCCGTAGCATTGGATTTGATCAGAAATAAAAGTCCTGGGTTCGTACAAAACTGACCAACACCAAGTGTCATCGAACCGGCAATAGAGGCTGCTGTTTCGCTTGTTCTGGTTGCCAATGTTTCTGGTAATAATACAACCGGATTTATGCTACTCATTTCAGCATATAATGGGATTGGTTGTTTTCTTTTTTGGGTAACCGTAGCATACAATGCCATGCCAGCCCGATAGGACCCAGTAAAACCAATGGCTTTAACGGATGGCTCCATGGCTAGTTTTTGTCCAAGTGTAGCCCCTTCACCATTTAAAGAAGAAAACACGCCATCAGGCATTGCTGTTTTTATGGCTGCTTGCTGAATTGCTGTTGCCATTAATTCATTGGTTCCCGCGTGTGAGCTATGTGCTTTTACAATTACCGGACAGCCTGCAGCAAGTGCAGAGGCGGTATCGCCACCAGCGGTAGAAAATGCAAAAGGAAAATTACTTGCCGCAAAAACCACTACAGGACCTACAGGCTGCAATAACCTGCGTATATCAGATCTTGGGAGCGGTTTTCTGTCTGGCAAAGCAGTATCAATAACAGCATCGGCCCATGATCCTTCTCGCAATAGTGCAGCAAAAAGTTTTAATTGATTCATGGTTCTGTCGCGCTCACCCGTTAATCGGGCGAGGGGCAAACCTGTTTCAAGGTTTGCGCGTTCCAGCAAACTGTCGCCAATCAGTAAAATCTCTTCAGCAATGGCTTCTAAAAATACAGCCCTTTGCAGGTAAGTTGTTTTACTGTATATGTCAAAAGCAGCTACCGATTTGGCGATAGCTGCTTCAACTTCTTCATCAGTTGCTATGTGAAAGGAACCTGGGAGAACTGTTCCTTGAAGGGTGCTGAAAGATTGAAATGTTTCAGCACCTTTCTTGGTTGAGTTATATCCGATTATATTATGCCCATGCAGCATCCTTCTTAGTTTTCAGGTTTAAATAATCTGGCAATACAGGTCGTGTTGCCAGTGCTTTTTCTATCACCGCAGTCACGGCTTTTAGTTCTTCGCCTTCTAAAGGTAATCGTGGTGCTCTTACATGAGCAGTACCGATACCAGTATGCTGCGCAGCCAGTTTAATGTATTGTACCAGTTTAGGGTGAATATCTAATTCAAGTACGGGGAGGAACCAGCGATAAATTTTAAGCGCTTCATCAATCATTCCTGCTTTAACCAGGTGGTATATGGCTACTGTTTCTGCAGGAAATGCATCCACTAAACCTGCAACCCATCCATCGGCGCCCATGCACAGGCTTTCCATTGCGAGGGGATCAACACCAGTTAAAACACTAAAGCGGTTACCGAAGCGGTTGAACATACGGATAACATTCGACACATCGCGTGTAGATTCTTTTACTGCCTGTATATTTTCATAAGGCGTCATTGCCTCAAACATATCCAGTGTAACCATAATTTTATAGTCTACCGGATTATTGTAAATCATAATTGGCAGAGAAGTTGAATTAGCCACTGCTTTGAAATACTCGAGGGTCTCTTTGCTGTCAGCATTGTAACGCATTGGAGGCAGGAGCATCAGTCCATCTGCACCATTTTTTTCAGAGTCTTTTGCCAGTTGTATGGCAGCTTTGGTTGTTTGCTCTGCGATGTTGATGATTACCGGGAAATCATTGGGTATCATTTCTTTTGAATAAAACAATAAATCCCTCTTTTCTTCATTAGACAAAGAACTTGCTTCTCCTAGTGAACCACCTAAAATAATGCCATCTACACCTGCATCCATCTGCGCCTGTAGATTGATTTTAAAAACTTCGAAATCTACAGAGTCATCTGATTTAAATGGAGTCAGGAGTGCAGGATAAACACCCTTCCATGTTACTTTAGCCATACAGTTTATTTTATTATTGCAAAACTAACAGGAACTTTTGCGTGCCTGTTTTTCGGTATTAATTAATTCTATACAGATTTTAACTGCTTTTGTATTTACACAAATGATAAAGGTTATTATCCCATCTTAGATTTAACTAACTACTGTTCGCCACAAATCGGAATCATTTCAGCTGTACCAATTTTAGATTTCTACTCTTGTCAGATCGTCTTTATGTCTACTAAATGTGATTAAGATCGCAATAGTCCTTCTTCCAGCTTAAATTTATGCCCCCCCTTATTCACTATGCCAATAAAGACAGGCTTATTCCTGATCCCGGTCTTTCAAACAGTCAATACTGGTGCATCCTAACCCTGAAACCAACATTAACTTACTGAAAAAGCAATAAAACCCAACCTGATTAACGTTTCCTGAAATTTTATCTGGTTGTCTCACTACTTGTTAGGCGGCTCCGCGTATTTTACCATCCGGAAAAATTACCTTTCATTGATCCTTTCAAATATATAAATATTAAGCGTTATTTTGACACTAAATCTATCTGTATTGGCTTTAAAGACGAATTTAAATAAAATTTAATCTTTCTAAGGCTTTCCCCTTGCCCATAGGCAAAGGTTTAATAAATCTTATATACACGCAGCATATCTAGTATATTAACTGTCTAACTAGTCTTGAGCACTGGTAAGAGATAAAATAAGGTATTTCTCTTCCTGAAACACTTAAATACGTTTCTGATGAAAGTTTTACAATTTACCATTCCAGTTCCGGGTGATAAAAACATCATCGTGCAACACGACCTGCTGCCTTATTTCTACCCTCATCTGCACAGGCATGATGAAATCCAGCTAACCTGGATACAAAAAGGCGAGGGCACACTGGTTGTAGATAATAATATGTATTCATTTGGCCCAAATGAAATTTATTACCTGGGTGCTAACCAGCCACATGTTTTCAAGAGCGACCCCATGTATTTTTCTCCGAAAAGCAAACGGAAAGTGCAAGCCATTACTATTCACTTTAACCCTAATGGCAAGCTCTCTTCACTTTTCGATTTGGCTGAAATGAAACATATTCAAACATTTCTCCAAAAACACAATAATGGATTTGTGGTTCCATCCGAACAGGTATCTGATATTTCGCATAGAATTCAGCAGGTAAGTAAAAACTCCGGGACAGACCAGATGCTTGCTTTCATCGACCTCTTCAAAAAATTTACCGGTATTCCCAGGTTGAAAGAATTGTCCAGCATTTCGAACCTCACCACAGTTAGTGAACATGATGGAATCAGGTTAAGCCATATATACCATTATATAATGGCTAATTATGCAAAAAATATTACCCTTGAAGATGTGGCTCAACAGGCACACATGACCCCACAAGCTTTTTGCCGTTATTTCAAGAAAAGAACTTTACATACTTTCGTTTCATTCCTGAATGAAGTCAGGATCAATGAAGCGTGTAAGAAACTAACAACTGGAGATAATGACAGCGTAAGCATTTCAACCATCGCTTATAACTGTGGTTTTAATACCGTTACCAATTTTAATCGGGTCTTCAAAACAGTGATTGGTAAATCGCCCAGCGAATATGTTGATGATTATTTCCGAAGTACTTATGAAGAAACTACCACCGTATAAAAAAAGCGGCGACCCAAATGGAGTCGCCGCTTTTTTTATTTAATCTTCTATTGCCAGTTCATCAGTATTACGATCTGGCGGATCAACACCCAACAAGCTTTTAACAAAGAAGTCTCTTTTCTTTACCCTGCCATAAGGTCCTCCATCACTGTGACCCATACCAGGCACTGCAAGAAAATCGAAAGTCTTTCTTGCTTTAATCAAAGCATCTGCCACACGATAAGTTGATTCAGGCGGCACATTGGTATCTGCCTCACCTACAATCAACAATAATTTGCCTTTTAATTTATGTGCATTGGTAATGTTTGATTGTTCCTCATAATGTTTCCCAATCGGATAACCCATCCATTGCTCATTCCACCATTGTTTGTCTACCCGATTGTCGTGACAACCGCAGGCAGACACAGCAGCCTTATACCAGCCAGGATGAAACAATAAACCACCCAGCGAATTTTGTCCACCAGCAGATGTTCCATATAAACCCACTCTTGTAGTATCAGCTTGCGGATACTTTGCTGCCAGTGCACGCATCCAGGCAATCCTGTCCGGGAAACCCGCATCTGCCAGGTTTTTCCAGCACACATCATGAAAAGCTTTGGATCTGTTTGCGGTACCCATGCCATCTATCTGTACAACGATAAATCCTAATTCTGCCATACTTTGCATTTCACCAAAAGCACTAAACGATTTAGGCACGAATGCGTCTTGTGGTCCTGCATAAATATTTTCAATAATAGGGTAACGCTTTGATGGATCAAAATCCGATGGTCTGCAAATAATTCCCCAGATATCGGTAACACCGTCTCTTCCCTTAGCATAAAAAGGTTCTGGTAACCTAAAACCTGCAGCACGATGTTTACTTATATCGGCTTTTTCAATTTCCATTAGTTGTTTACCATCTGCAACCCGCCCCAGCACAGTAACAGGAGGCTGATCAACTGTTGAATAAGTATCCACAAAATATTGCTTATCCGGCGACCAGGTAATTCGGTGATTAAAGCCAGGCTTTGTTAATGTAACCATATTCTTTCCATCAAAACCAATACGGTAATAATGTAAGAAATAAGGATCTTCCAGTTTATTCATACCACTCGCCTGAAACCAGATTTCACGCTTCTTAACGTCTATACTATCAATTGAACGTACCACCCACTCACCTTTTGTAATTGGGTTCTTTACCGTTCCTTTCTTAGCATCAACCAGGTAAATATGTCTCCAGCCATCTTTTTCAGTTACCCATACTATCTCTGCTGTTTCAGGTAAATAATAAGTAAAAATGCGTTGTTCGTAAATGAAGGTGTTGGTCTTTTCATCTACAATGTTCCGGGTAACACCATCATTGGCATTCACTTCAATAATCCGGAATCTTTGGTGACCACGATCTACTCTTTCATACATAAAATGATCGTTGTCTCCTGTATTCCAGTTTAGTTTTGGCGCATCAAAAAAATCGATCATGTCTGTCTGTACTTTTACTACCGACTTATCTGCAACTTTTATTACGTGCATTTCATACGTTGAAAAATCATCACCAGGCTGTTTATACGGGCGCTCTTTCATTTCTCCACGCGTGGTGCCGGGTACTGATGTAAGTACATAGTAGACTGGTTTATCAACTACCCGTTTAATTTTATAAACTACCATGTACTTGCTATCCGGCGACCAGGTAATATCTCCATAAGGCAACGCTGCAGTGCCATCAGTTGTGTATTGTACAGCCACGCCTCCTGAAACCGGCTCTAAATAAATATTGTAATCCTTTACCGATACATTCCATTGTTTATCTGGAGATGTTCTTGCTCCCCGGTTACGTTGCCATCTACCTGCAACCCTTGTCAATGAAGGATATTCGGTTTTATCAACAGGCAAGGAATCTATTTTCGATACCTGATAAGATGCCAGGTCTACATCATAAAATTTATTCCCTAAGGATATCGCCAGTTTTTTTCCATCAGGATATAAATAGGCATTCCTTATTGGAAGACGGTTGGCATCTACTGTTTTGCCCTCAGCTAATTTTATTGCCTCCGCCATTTTTGAAGGATCAAACAAAGGGCGTTTTACTTGTTTAACGGGATCAATAAAAATATATGCTGATTGACTGTCTGGCAACGCATTTCTATACCAGAATGCAGAAGGTCCACTCCAAATCGGATTTACATTTAGCTTAAATGCTGTTCTTCTTGCCAAACTATCTCTTTCATTTGCTGTTTTATACCTGGCCAGCATTTCATCACGGGAAGGAGCAAAAGCAGCCAGTGATTTTTGTTGTGCATTTAGTTGCTGACCAATAATAGCCAGCAAAGAAGTAAGTAGCAACAACTTTTTCATTATGTTTTATTTTTTAGTGGGGATTCTTAATACCGTTATCGAATATTTAGGGAAATTATGTACTACCTGTTTGGTAGTCCGCATCTTACCCTTCATAGCTACCGGAATATATTTCTTAGGTTCTGCGAAAGAATTCTCTGCTTTTGTTTGATCTGATGAGATGGTATAGCTGGTATAAACCCTTGTTGTATTAACAGCACCATCAAGTTCTATGGTTGTTTCAAAATCTTCTTCATTACCATTCACCATTTTAATAATCAGGTCTCCTGTTTCTTTATCACGGCCTGCTATACCAATCAGTTTTTTGGGTTCTGTATAAGACAAGAGTAATACATCATCAAGGTAACAGTCTACTTTATCATAACCTACTTCTAACCTGATTTTATACCACCTACCGGCCTCAATGGGCTTTGCAAGCCTTTTAGCCTGTGATATATTCGCAACCGAATTTTCGTTTACAATTTCAAATATGGTGCTATTGTTTACAAGTGCCCCGATATGTGCCCTTAACATAGAACCAGTACCGTTTACAGCAAATGGAATAATAAAGGCATTGGTTCCTCCTGTTTTTCTTGCTTCCAGTGTTAAGGTATAAGTATCGAATGATTGATTTTTCAATATCATTAATCGCTGTGGACCTTGCGCTGTTTGTGCCATAGCCCCATCTTTCACCTGCCAACTGCCTCTGATAGATTCCCACTCTTCGGGTTTATTGATAAAATCACTTTGGTAAACCGTACGACCATTTTGCACAACAGCAATATTTCGATATTCCGTTTGTGTATCCCAGGTAGCAAGTCCAATACCTCCTTTGTTTTTGGGTTTTTTAACGGTCGCTTCCTTTTCTGTTAACGATACAACAAAGTTTTCATCTGATCGCTGTTGGTTCATCAATTGAATCGTATAATAGGATATCCGCGCAAAACTGCTGTCAGATTTATATTTTATCAGGTTCACCGGCCAATGACGTGTGTTTACGTTTTCGAATAAAGGTGCATAGCTCGACATCTTTACCAGATCACCATTATTTTCCATTCCAAGAATATAGGCGGCATCATTCAAAGCGGCCTGCATATTACCATTTCCAACACCGGCATTGGTAGCATATTCACCTACATATACTTCATAATCCCCACGCTTATATTGATCGAAATGATCGTAATTGGTAAACGACCAAAATGCACTTTTGTATGCATGCTCATCTGCTATGTCGGTTGTTTTAATACTATCGAGGGTGCGACGATTGATATCGCCGATACCCATACTGGATACTATTTTAATATTTGGATATTTTGCTTTTATTGCTTCATGAAAACGGTTATATCGCTTAGCATACCAGGGACCATGCTGTTCATTTCCAACTTCCACATACTTGAGTGGGAAGGGTTTGGGATGACCGTTTTGGGCGCGTAATTTCCCCCACTTAGAAGTAACCGGACCCACAGCATATTCGATTGCATCCAACACATCATCGATTACGGCTTGTACTTTATCATCACTGATAAAGGTTCCACTCCTAAATTCACAGGATACCCCTGCATTAAAAACATAGAGGGCATCAGATTGTATGTCTTCACAGAATTGCAAATATTCGTGATATCCAAAACCATCGCTCGACCAGTAACCCCATACACTAAAAGTTCCGGATCTGTTCTCCAAAGGACCAATTGAATTTTTCCAATTAGGTGCACTCTCCACATTCACGCCTTCTACAAAGCAACCTCCCGGCCAGCGAACAAATGCAGGTTTCAGGTCTGCGAGGTATTGCGCCAAATCTGCACGCAAACCATTTGGTCTGTTTTTGAACGTCTTTTTAGGAAACAGTGATACAAAATCAAAAGAAATCGTTCCGGTTGATCCAAGTCTGAATGCAAAACTTGATTTACCATCTGTTTCATTAGCCTTTAAAGTGCAACTATATTTTTTCCATTGCTCACTTTTAATCGAGGGGAAAGTGTAGGCTGCTATTTCTTTTCCGGAAGAAGATAACAACACCACCGTTAATGGTCCATTATAATCGGTATTTGTTTTGGCATAAAAATTCAGCAGGTAAGATTCTCCTTGCTTCACATCCATTCCCCAGAAACCTTCATTCACAAAATAATCCTTACCAGAACCAGATAACTGATCAATTTTTATGCGTGCGGATTGTGGTGTTGCAGGAGTAAGTGGTTGATCCGTTGTAATGGTTGCATCAATTTTTGCATTTTCATCTATACTTAGTTTCCAGTAGGGCATTGCTGTTTTTACAGGCCAGGGCATTTTCCAATCACTCGCTTTACCATTCAGGTTATAATGCGGTTTTTTTTCCGGATTGGCATTCAGCATCCCATCTTCAACAATTGATCCTGGAGGAATCCGGCTTTCGTCAAATCCGCGATTTTGAATCATCTCAGCATACAGACCGCCTTCTCCACCATGACTGATCTCTTCAAAGAAAATACCATGCAGGTTTGGCGATACGGTATTCTTTACCTTATCAGTGAATATTTTCATGGAAGCTTTTTGCTGTGCGTTAGTATGCGCAGCCGCTAACAAAAAAGCTCCGGCCATCGTTATTCGAAAAGATGAAATCACACCCATAAGATTAGCTTGATATTATTTTACGATCCATTCATGTACACCAGTAGCATGTTCTTTCGGTAACCGAATTTTCATGCGAACAGCAGTCGTTTTCACTGGATTAAACTTTACGGTATTGTATTTATCCTTAGCATTTTCATAGGGTGTGGTTGCTTTTACCGGAACCCATTGATCACCTTGTTTGTACAAGATTTCCCAGGAAGCTGGTATTCGGCAACCACCAAAGGGACTATCATCGTACCAATACACTTGTGACTCTGTTATAGTTTGCTCTCCATCGAAATCATATTGTATCCATTCTTCTGTGTCTTTCTTAGGCCACCAATGGAGATATAATGCTGACTTGTCTTCAGAACTGGATGGTTCGAATTGGTCATTCAATGCATTCAACATTCTTGGATTATTAATTGAACTGCTCACCCTGCTTTTTGATGCAATTGTTGGTGCAGGTTTTGGACGTGCCGCTGTTTCAACATAAGGTATCCAAACAACCATTTCGCCGGCACCTCTATTGTTCCATGAATAATATGGAATGGCTTTGATGGGTTCTTCTTTTTTAAGTAATGCATCTGTGTTAAGTTGCCTGCTTGTTGCGCTACCTTTTCCATTCAATAATAAAACACCATTCAGCATATCTGGATTGAAGGTTTCAGTTAATGATGCCTGCTGGGGCACCACTATATTTTGTACCACTTTATCTGAGTGATCAGGCCCTTCTAAACAAAAAACCAATGGACCACGTTGTAAAGCAAACCTTCCCTGATCATCTTTTACTTTTTCATTTGCAAGTACTTTTTCAATATCCATAGGCAAATTAAAACTTACCACATCTCCTTTTTTCCATGCACGGTTAAACACAGCATAGCCTTTTTCTAGTGTATAGTTAACTGGTTTTCCATTGATGCTTATCTGAATATTTTTTTGTTGCTGATCAGCGAATTTGTATAAGTCGCCGGGAACTGCTTCCTGTCTTGCCCAACCCGGGATCCTTACCCTTAGGGCAAAGCTCAATTCTTTCTCAGGGTTCAAGGTTATTTTCACGCCACCTTGCCAAGGGTAGGCAGTTTCCTGTGCTATTTTCAATTTACCGGCCGGTAATGCTACATCGGCTTCATTGGTCATAAACAGGTTTACGTATACATTGTTTTTATCCTGTGCATAAACATAACCAGGCACTGAAGGCATAAAACGTGTTACGTTTGAAATACAGCATGCACAACCAAACCATGCGCTACGTTGGTGTTGACCCATCGATGCCAATGGGTTGGGATAGAAGAATTTTTTTCCATCCTGCGCAATGCCTGAAAGCACTCCGTTATATAACACACGCTCCATTACATCAACATATTTGGCATCACCATGTAATAAAAACATCCTGATGTTCCAATAAACATTTGCGATAGAAGCACATGTTTCTGCATAAGCCGACATATTAGGCAGTTCATACGCTGCCCCGAATGCTTCACCAGCTCCTGTAGCGCCAATACCACCTGTTAAATACATTTTCTTCGTTACCACATCTGACCAGATATCATCGATGGCTTTTATATAAGATGCATCCCCCGTAAGTGCCGCCACATCTGCCATACCAGTATACATGTATGCAGCACGTACAGCATGACCAACAGCTTCGTGTTGCTGTACTACTGGTTTGTGTGACTGACTATATTGCGAACCTTTGATCTCATTATTACCACGGATATCTAAAAAATATTTAGCCAGATCGAGGTATTCTTTTTTCCCTGTAACCCGGTATAGTCTCGACAAACCAGTTTCAATTACCTGGTGCCCTGGAAAATAAGGCGCTTTGCCATGCAGAAAATCTTTCACAATAAGGTCCGCATTTTTAGTGGCGATATTGAGCATGTTTTTCTTGCCTGTTGAAAGATAATGGGCTGCTGCGGCTTCATACAAGTGACCGGCATTGTATAACTCATGACTTAGATCTGGTGCTTTTTCCCAGCGTTTCGGACTGATCCAGGGATGCAACTTCGCTGGTTTCATTGTGCGGAAAGTGTACAGGTATCCATCTGGTTCCTGAGCTTCCGCAATTATGGCAATGAGTGAATCAACCGACTTATCCAAATCCGGATTGAATTTTACCTGTAATGCATAAGCTGCACCTTCTATTACTTTAAATATATCCGAATCGTCGAACGGATATTCTGTTAACTTTTCTGGTGCCATTTTACCCGCAGCTTTCAGGAAATTATCTACCCTTCCAGTTTCGCGGCATTTCTGTAAAACATAAGGAATGGTTATTTCGGCATTGGTAGTAATACGTGGGGCCCAAAACTGGTCATGCACATGTACATGATTAAATGTTACCGGCTGGATAGGATAGTCTTTCACCTGTGCTTTCAGGTTACCTACTGACAATAAAAATCCAGCAACAAAGAATTTACTTTTGGAGCTAAGCATTGTTCAAAATTTATGAATGATCTATTACCGGTATTTATATAAAATCCGGCGTACATGCAGTGTTTGGTTTGCCATAGTATGACAAACACTTAAAAATACAACCCCTTGCGGGGTTGTTATTTTCAGATATTAACCAATCCTGAATCTATTTTGTTATTTCTTTATTCCAAACTGATAGATCGTAGTTGTCTGGTATTTTTTTCCGGGCTCTAATGTGGTTGAAGGAAATGATGGTTGATTCGGAGAATCAGGATAATGCTGCGTTTCAAGGCAGAAAGCGGAACGATGTCCATATACTTTTTGGTGTTTACCAATGAGTTTTCCATCCAGGAAATTACCGCTGTAAAACTGGATAGCTGGCTCCGTTGTATATACATCCATAAGAATGCCGGTTGATGGTGAATATACAGACGCTGCCTTCTCCATAGCGCCTTGCTGTTGTTTATCTAATACGAATTTATGGTCGTAACCAAGTCCGTTTTTGATCTGAGCATTTTCCGCCCCGATTTCTTTACCAATTTGTTTCTCTGTTCTAAAATCAAATGGAGTGCCTTCCACAGTTACAGGATTACCATCTGGAATAAGGGTTGCATCAACCGCAGAATATTTTGACGCATTAATCATCAACATATGATCAGTGATGGTTTCATTGCCTTGTCCATTCAGGTTAAAATAAGCATGGTTGGTAAGATTCACTACGGTTGCTTTATCAGTGCTTGCATCATAATCTATCTTTAATTCATTTGCATCCGTTAAAGTGTAGGTTACTTTAACAGTCAGGTTACCTGGATATCCTTCTTCTCCATCTTGAGATACATAAGTTAATTCAAGTGTATGATCATCTGGCTGTACGGCATCCCAAACACGGTTATGAAAACCTGTAGGACCACCATGCAAACTGTTTACACCATTATTTGCCGCTAGCTGGTAACTGTTACCATTAAGCATAAATTTTGCTTTAGCAATACGGTTGCCGTAACGTCCGATTAATGCACCAAAATAGGTTTCGCTCCTGGTGCGATAATGGCTCAAACTATCGTATCCTAGTGTAATGTCAGTCATTACACCATTTTTATCCGGAACAACCAATGCCACCACTCTTCCGCCAAAATTGGTTATTGCTGCTTCTACGCCTTTGCTGTTTTTGAGGATAAATAACTTAACCTGTTTTCCATCAACAGTAGCTTCATAAGCAGCTTTTAATGCGGTAGTATCGATGGGATAATCTTTACTGGCTTCGGTTTCAGTAGTGCCAGATTTACAACAGGTAAAGAGGATAATGGCTGAAATAGCGACTAACAGTTGTATCTTTTTCATATCGCGGAGATGGTTGGTTTGCAATCGGTGTAAATATCCTTAAATCCTAAAAAGTTGAACCAAAATAGCCAAAAAATATTAATTGTAAAAGAAACACTTATTATTTTTTGCCGAATACTTATATTTTATCCTGAGATTTGTTATTTTGGATCATTGTACTAACGCTTCTGAGATAGCTTATTTATATGGTTAGGTATCACAAACAGACACGCATATTGGTTGC
>CAZTCS010000010.1:0-3781 GCA_964611995.1 uncultured Sediminibacterium sp.
TGAACAGGATATCGTTCAAAGCTCCTGTATGCATTTCCGGATGTGTTCTTAATCGCTTTCTGATGTTCATATAATCTGTTTAGATAAGTAAGGTTAACGGGTAGGTTCCTGAAGTATATCGATAAACTCGGAGCTGGCTGCTTCCATTTTATTGGCAGTTTTGTCGATTTGCGTACTTAGAAAGTTATGACCTACATAAGCTATCAGACCAATGATCAAACCTGTTGCTGATGTGATCATTTTCGTATAAATACCACCTGCAATCGTATTAAGCGTGTATTCACCTGTTGATGCAATTCCATAGAATAACTGAACCATACCCACGATAGTACCCAGAAATCCAAACATTGGGGCAATACCTGCAATAAGAGAAAGAATATTCAGGTTTCGCTCCATGGAATACATTTCCAGTTTGCCAACGTTTTCTATGCTCTTTTCTATCGCATCAAGTGGTTTACCAATACGTTGAATCCCTTTATCAATCATCCTGGCAACCGGGTTATTGGTATTGCGTGCCAGATTTCTTGCGGCTTGCACATTACCTGACATGATATTATCGCGGATAATATTCATGAAATTTGGCTCAATACGAGATGCTTTACGAATAGCCATCAACCTTTCTACAAATACGAAAATGGCCGCTACAAGCAAGGCATACAAGGGATACATGATCCAACCTCCTTTCTGAAGAAGGCTCCACATAGATATTTTTTCTGCTGTTGCGGCAACACTACCTGCTACCTGTTGTAAAGTGTCTGACTGCAGTAATTGAAACATACCGGGTAATTTGGGTTAGGTTAAAATTAGACCCTAACGCAAAAGAAAGACGTGCATGTGAATAAAATTACCCTAACCAAGCGTTTTATGAAAGCTTTTGCACATAAGTGACACCAGCAGCCTGATTTTCACGAGACCTTAACAATAGCAGATGTCAGATGTCAGATTTCTGATCGCTGATTTTTGATCTTTGATTTGAGAGTTAGGATTTATGATATGTGATTGATGCACTTTTTTATTCATACTCAACTAAAATAAGTTACTAACCCACTAAAATCAAAGATCAAAAATCAAAAATCTGACATCTGCCATCTGACATCTGACATCTAGATCAGCTCTTTGCTTTCATCATCGCCATAATCTGCTGCATGGTTCTGTCCATGCCCTGGGCGCTGCCGTCGAGGAAAATAACATTGCCTTTACCATATTCAGCAAAATTCTTCACGGCTTCTGTCCACATACTGAATAAGATTACGTTGGTATCGAGGTTGGCTTGTTTCATTTGTTCTGCTGCCTGACTCATACCATGTGCCACTTCCTGGCGAAACAATGCTACTCCTTGTCCGCGAAGCCTGGCAGCTTCTCTTTCCGCTTCAGCGGCTATTTTAATGGCATTACCTTCTGCTTCTGCAGTTTTTGTTTTTGTTATGAGTAAAGCTTGACCTTCATTTTCTGCCGCAGCTTTGAGGTTATTGCTGGCAACCACTTTACTCATGCTTTCCATGATGCGTGCATCGAATGTAATATCATTGATTTGGAGGTCCTGTAAGTGGTAGCCCCAACTTTCCAGAGAAATATCAATTTGTTCTTTTACGAATTCAACTATTTCACGGCGAAGCAGTAGGATTTCTGCCTGGCGCTTGGTTGCCACAAAGGAACGGATACTTCCTTCAACCGTTCTGATCAAAGCCTGCATAAGGTCTTTGTCGCTGATGAATTTAAACGCAACATTCTTAATGGTTTCTTCATCCTGGTTAATTACCGAATAAAGCAACATACTTTTAAAATTCACATTAGCCTGGTCAATGGTAACAGCCTGGAATTCCAGTTCAACAGACCTGTTTTGAATACTCACTGTTTTGAACACTTGTTCTAACAATGGAATTTTAAAATTCAGACCAGGACGTAATATCCTGCGGTATTTACCGAACATAGTAATAACAGCAATGGTACCCTGGTTTACGGTTACCAGTGAAAGAAAGGTAATCAGCAGTAGGACGATAATCCATCCATAATTAGTAAGAAAGCTCATAACGGTAGTTTTATATGGTAAGCATAAAAGTTATGCTACCCAATTTACTAATTAGTAGGGCTACCAGGGCATTTCTTACATTAAATCCGCCAATTATTTGGAAAACATGATTTCAGCCAAAACCGGGAAATGATCTGATGGGAACTTACCATTATAGGAATCGGTAAGTACGCCCCATCTTTTTACAGAGAACTGTTGACTTATGAATATATGGTCGATAATATCGCCCTGCGTAAAATTCCTTCCGAAGTTTTGGAAGCTACCATTATTAACATAGGGATATTTCACTTCACGATAAGTATCACGCAAAATAGTCGAATTTGCAATGAGTTGATACCACTCTGAATTGTGGTTGCCATTAAAATCACCGGTTAATATAACAGGTGCATTACCTGCAATTGATCTTATTTTAGTCAGCAATAATTTACTGCTCTCTCTTCTCGCCACCATGGCCTGATGATCGTAATGCACATTAAAACAGTAAAATGTTTTACCTGATTTTTTTTCTTTCAGGGCTACCCATGAACAAATGCGATTAATCTTTGCATCCCACCCAAAACCAGGTTTTTCCGGTGTTTCAGAAAGCCAGAAATCACCTCCTTTTAAAAATACGAAACGGTCTTTTTTATAAAAAATGGCTGAATGTTCTCCTTTTTCTTTTCCGTCATCACGACCAATACCATAACGATCATAGGCTGGTAATTGTGCTTGTATATCGTCCAACTGATTTTTAAAACCTTCCTGTGTACCGAAAAGATCAAAATCATGAAAACGAATCAAATTGGCCACATACAGTTTCCTGTCTGCCCAAAGATTTCCGGTATCCCTGGGAGTTTCCAGTCGCACATTAAAAGTGCCAACTATTAGGTTCTGCGCCTGAATGGTAAAAGCTTGCAGGAGGAAAATGATTGCGAAGAATGATTTTATTTTCATGGTAAATAATATGAGAGGAAGGTATTCATTTTTTATATGACTTTGATAGTATCAAATGATACTATCAAAAAATTCACAAAGATTTTATACCAATTAAATTATATCTAGAGTTGAATGCTTAATTGCAAATGCCCACCTAATCCGAGTTCAACAATTCGCTGTAGTGTAGATATCCTAACTTCTTTAATATCATTTTCAATTTTAGAGATATAAGATTTCGTGGTGCCTACTTTCAAAGCTAGTTCTTCCTGAGTAAGTCCCTTTTCGAGTCTTGCCTCAAGAATTAGTGCACCAATCTTGAAATTATGATAGCCTGATTCAAGCGTTTCACGTTTCGCCGTCCCCCTTTTGCCGTAATTTTTTTCTTTAAACTGTTCAAGCGTTGATGTGTTTTTCTTTTTCATTTTCATATTCTTTTTTAATTTTTAACGCTTTTTCAATTTCATTTTTTGGGGTCTTTTGTTCCTTTTTTTGAAATCCACTAGTTATAACTATAAGTTTCCCTTCATCGAAAAAACAAAAAATTCGGAAAATATCGCTACCCTGTTGAACTCTTATCTCATAAAGCCCTTCCGTGGCTTCCAAATGTTTTAGATATATTTCAGGCACCCTTTTCAATTCTTCAATCAACTCAAAAGTCCAGATAATTTTATCCTTTACCTTTTTGCGTTGTTTTTCAAAAAAATGCTGAAAATAGTCTTTATAAAAGATGATATTCCGGTGTTTAAGTTTTTCATTCACAATGTAAAATTAATAAAGTTGCACTAAAGTACAACTTTATTTGAATCATTTTCCTTTTTATAATTCGTTAGGTTAATG
>CAZTCS010000010.1:3791-41146 GCA_964611995.1 uncultured Sediminibacterium sp.
AGTTACTTTAAAATATGCCTTTAGGATACATACTAGTTACAAACATCATCTCTTACAAATCTTGGATTTTTATAAACTATCTTTTTTAACCGGCACAATCCGGTAATCATCTGTGCCAATACCTTTTACCCCTCTCCCTTTTTTAGTACCGGAATCTTGTTTGGGTGTGAGATTTTTAGGGATGATTGGTGGACCAATGGTTATTACTGGTGCTGGCTTTGGCAATGAGGCTTTGTCATTGATAATGCTGATTGATTCGGTAGACTCAGGAGGAGATTGTGTATCGAAGCTATCTCCCCTGCTATATTCTATGGGTAGATCCGCTTTGTCGGTATACATGCTTTCAGCAGGTTGTACCCTGGGTTTTTCTTCCATGGTTTTGTAGATATCCTGAACTGGTATACTGATGGTATTCGTGTTAGAAGGGGTATTATTAATTTGAACCTTTTTTGTTGGGCGATTAAGGTAAAAGAGTACACTTACCAGTGCTGCCAGGAAAAGGAAAACAATGCCTTTTCCGGGAAACTGAAAACCAGGAAGTGAACTGCTTCCGGTATTGTTGCCGCCATCTTCAAGCGGCATCTCCACATTGAGACGCTGCTCTATTCTGGCCCAAATGGCATCTGCCATATCAGGAACAGGCAGTTGTTGCAGTTTGTCTGCAATCAGTTGCTCGTATGTGGTTAAATTATTCATGTTTTATTAATGCTAGTTGTAATTTTTTTCTGGCTTCACTCAAATGCCATTTCGATGTACCCTCGCTGATTTGTAATTGATCTGCAATTTCTTTATGGGTAAATCCTTCAACCGCGTACAACACAAAAACAGCGTGTGTGGCAGGTGGTAGTTTTTGCACCAGTTTCATTACTTCATCGGCTCCCATTTTCTGCAACACCTTATTATCAATCGCAGGTTCTTCAATCGTTTCTAATTCAACATTTTCACTAAAACGTTCACGCGATTTAATATGATCCAACCCTTCATTTACCACTATTCTTTTGATCCAGCTATGCAATGACCCTTTTCCAGGATCAAATTGATGGATATACTTAAACACCCTTACAAATGCACTACTCAAAATATCTGCTGCATCAAATTCATCACGAGAATAACGCAAGGCTACTTTCATGGCGAAGGCATAGAACTCCCGGTACAACGCTTCCTGCGCCGACCGCTTGTTTGCTATGCATTCCTGCACCATTAAAGTTGTATCGTAACCTGTTGTCGTCATTCAATGTTGTTTCCGCTGGAGGGGTTAGGGGTGAGGGGTGAGGTATTAGGCGTTAGGTCTATTGCCCATAGACTATGGACCATGGACCATGGACCATTAACCATTGCTCCATTCACTATAAATATCTTGTTTCCTTTTCAATAAGATTGCGGAGGCCACTGCGGAGAGTACCATTTTTTCTTTTGGGTCAAGGTCATTTACGATCCATATTTTATGATCGAGTATGTCTACCACTCCTACTAGGCCATCGTCCCAACGCAATTCATAACCAGTGAGTATTGGTCCACCCACCAATTTACCTTCCTTACCAGATGCGTTTACATGTTTGGAAAGCATCAATGGTTTAATTTCTATCTTCTCTGTTCCATTGGTCACAAATCCGATGTCTTTTGTCTGAGGGCGTTCAAATAATTTTTGTTTGGTAGTTTTTGCATCAAACTCATTCACCATGGTAAGTGTCCATACTTCTCCCTTATTAAAATTCAGGGGCACGATGGTTGCAGAAAAGGCATATTGATATTTATCAGTCCGCTTAATTTCATTCAACCAAGCAATACTTGATTTGTACACTATCTGGTTTTCTGAAAAGCTTTCTTGGGCCAGTACTTCTGTTACCAGGGTTGCATCTTGTATTGAATATTGAAAGCGATTTTTTTCGTTGTACTTTTCTCTGTCTGAATGAATATTAAACCCACTCAGCAATATATCTTCTGGTTTTAGACTGAAGCGACTGAATCGGCTTCCATTAGAAATATCCCAACCTCGCTTAACAGAGGAAGTAACATAAGTGCCAAAACTCAGTTGTTCATTAAATTTCCAGCCATTGATTCCCTTTACTTTCATTGCTGTTGCCTGTGTACTGAATTGTTCAGGCACAGCTACTTTTACTGCAGTGCAAGACGCCATTGTAATAAGGCTTATTGCTATGGTTATTATTGGTTTCATTTTTTTAGTTTGCGAAATTATTCCTGCTGAGATGAACTTGGAATTGCTTCACTGTTCATGGGTAATTAATAATGATAAGTGGTTTTTGTTGTATTTAAAATGCTCCCTGTTTGTGCAGATCTGAACACTTTTACCAAACTTACCGGGTATCCCTCTGCATCATAGGTATAGTTATATTCCACAGGATCAAGTGTAAGATTCCCTGAAAAATAGGATTTACCAGTCCAGCTAACGTTATTCTTTGAATTACGTGACATCATTAAATCGGGCCAGTTGATATGAATATATGGATTAATATTGGTATCATATCCATACTCGGACCACTCGTTGACGTTGCCAGATGTTACCGAAGAACGCTTTACCTGATTGCCTTTATTTTGTAATAAATAGTAGTCAACAAACCCATTGCCCCCCTGGTGTTTTACATGGGTTTCAATACCTGCTGATGTATTTGTATAAGTCACTGTTGCATTGGATGTTTCACCGAACTGCAACTGATCGAATGCAATTATTTTACCCTGCTGATCGTACCTGATACTTAGTTTATTGATGACAGCCCCAGTCTCATCTTTTCGGAAGGTTTCCTTAACTTTTGCCTGCTCATAAATCAGGTCTTCCGATAAGGCAGTATATATATCACCATTGTTTCTTTTCTTAAGCAGACTAACATTAACCAGTTTACCCTGAACATCGTATTGGTAAACTGTTTTGCTATCTGCCCGGTATTGACCATTTACCAAAACAGCACTAATTTCATACTGTAGTTTTTTAGCAGCCCTGCTACCTCCAAGTGTGTACACTACATCTTCCTGAATATCTTTTCTGTCTAGTGTCATTTCATCTGTCTGGTTCCATTCTTTTACCGATAGTCTGTAACGGATGTGGTTGGCAGGAATAGTTACTTCATTCACACCTGGTTTTAACCTGATCATCAACATATGGGGCTGATTGGTACTATCGAAACTGGTAAGTGTAAATCCAGCCGGTATTTGATCATATACTATATCTCCGATTTTAATAACGGCCTGCACTTTAATGGTTAAAGTTTGAGGTTGACCTCCACCTTGTGGCGGATTGGGTACTGGATGATTAATCGGACCTGTTGGAATAGGTAAATCCTTTTTTGAACAGGATGCAAGTAACCCAACCAGGATATAAATGATCCAAACTCCTTTCATACAATGCTTATTCATAATACTCGTTTTTCGCTTGTTATAATAGGAATACCCTCGGTGATGGAAAAAGCGTTGGGTAGCTTATAGGGCATTAACAATACTTTAACATTCAAGTATAATGCTTGCTTGAAGTTGATGAGGATTTGGGCTGATCATGGCGTGTAGGATGGAACACGGATTTTCATGATTTTCATGATTTTCATGATCTATCATGATAAATCTTGAAAATCATGAAAATCTGCGTTCAATCCTGCACATCGATTAGTTAATTATATCATTGATAATCAATCATATGTAATTCTTTAGTAAAAGGCACTTGGTAAAGTTTTTCCATTAATTAGATCCCGATCAAACTCCGATTAAACCCCGATCTAATCCCGATCAAATCCCACCTATATAAGAGGGGTATATTAAAGGGCTTTTATAAGTTAGTTTACTGATTTTGTGGGCAAGTAATTATAAATTAAATAAGGTGGAGTACGATATTAAACGTGAGAATAACCTGAGTTTTCATTTCAAACCATCACCTGCTAGTATTGCCTCGGATGGCACAGATTTTCCAGATCTATCATGATAAATCATGATAATCTGCGTTCTATTTATGTTCCCCGCGAATAGAACATTCAAGGATATCATAGATAGTATACTCGCTGTAAAATGCTGATATTATTATCCTGGTCAACTGCAAAGCCTAGCCGAATAGAAACGACTAACTAATCAATCTTTTTCATCCTTGAAAAAGGAAAACCATTACATCCCTTTCGGGGATTGCTGCGATCGGTTTTATTGGGACCGTATGCGGCAATTGAATCGGTGGCTGCGTTGTATACGCTTAAACAAAAACCCCAGGTATAGGGTTCCATTCCTTTGAACTGCATATAATCGATACGGGTGTATAGTCCGGCATCCGATATATTCTTTGCATCATTTTTTGCAATAAGGTATTGCTTCTCTTTATCCCACCGCAAAATATGATATTTAGCAGACGGCTCCTGGATCCATAAGTTTTCTGTGATGGAATATTTAATACCGTAATCGTCGGTAAAATGGGCAGGCAATGAAACAGGAATTGTATCCATAATCGCCTGATGATTTGCATATAATGCTTCACTATCAATCACCGTAAATAAACTGGTGAAAAGAAGACTTAAGGATATCAAAACCTGTTTCATAAACAATAGTTATTGCCCGAATATAATACTTACTAACCCAACCTTATTATGACCCACAACTAATACATCCATCCTCCATTGAACAGCTGGCACCATTTGAAGTAACCGGATCAATTTTCACATCTTCAACCAACTGCTGTTTTTCAGCACCATGCTTAACCTGTTCAACTTGTTGATCCACGGTAAACTGTACTGCCTGTGTAGCTGCTTGTGTGCGCAGATAATACATTCCGGTTTTTAGTCCTTTCTTCCACCCATAAAAATGCATAGAGGTAAGTTTGGATATGGTTGGTTGATCAACAAAAAGATTTAGTGATTGAGATTGGCAAATATAGGCTCCCCTATCTGCAGCCATATCAATAATACTACGTTGCTTGATCTCCCAAACGGTTTTATACAACTCTTTGATATCAGCAGGAATTTCATCAATATGCTGTATCGATCCGTTAGCAGCAATGATCTTATGCTTCATTGAATTGTTCCATAAACCAAGCTGGATTAGGTCTTTCAGCAAGTGTTTATTCACAATAATAAATTCTCCGCTCAATACCCTTCTTGTATAAATATTAGATGTGTATGGCTCAAAGCATTCATTGTTACCAAATATCTGAGAGGTAGAAGCTGTTGGCATTGGGGCTACCAGTAATGAGTTACGCACACCATATTGCATTACTTCCTTACGAAGACTTTCCCAGTTCCAACGATCGCTTGGTTGAACATTCCACATATCAAATTGGAAAATTCCTTTTGATAATGGTGAACCTTCGAAACTGGCATATGCACCCTGTTCCTTTGCCAGGTCTTTGCTGGCGGTCATAGCTGCGAAATAAATGGTTTCAAATATGTTCTTATTAAGCAATCTTGCAAGCTCACTCTCAAATGAGAGGCGAAGCATAATAAATACATCTGCCAATCCCTGTACACCAATACCTATCGGGCGGTGACGCAGGTTTGAATGTTTTGCTTCTTCCACGGGATAATAATTCCCATCTATTACAGCATTCAGGTTCTTGGTAACCTGGTAAGTAACTTCATACAATTTCTGGTGATCAAATTTTCCTTCCGTTACAAAACGAGGTAATGCCAATGAAGCGAGGTTACAAACAGCTACTTCTTCTGGTGATGTATATTCTAATATTTCTGTGCAGAGATTACTGCTTTTTATGGTGCCGAGGTTTTGCTGATTGCTTTTAGCATTGGCAGCATCTTTATACAACATATACGGTGTGCCCGTTTCAATTTGTGATTCCAATATTTTAAACCATAGCTCCTGTGCTTTTACTTTTTTCCTCGCTTTTCCTTGCTGTTCATAAGAGGTATACAATTCATCAAATTTTTCGCCCCAGCACTCACTTAGTCCGGGTGCTTCATTGGGACAAAACAGGCTCCAGTCTTCATTGGCTTCCACACGCTTCATGAATAGATCTGAGATCCAGAGCGCAAAGAATAAATCTCTGGCCCTTAGCTCTTCTTTACCATGATTTTTACGAAGGTCAAGGAATTCGAAAATATCTGCATGCCATGGTTCCAGGTATATGGCGAAAGCACCTTTTCTTTTTCCACCACCCTGATCAACATAGCGGGCAGTATCATTAAATACCCTTAACATAGGAATAATTCCATTGCTGGTTCCATTGGTTCCACCAATATAACTACCGGTAGCCCGGATATTATGAATTGCCAGGCCAATACCACCCGCACTCTGAGATATCTTGGCAGTTTGTTTGAGGGTATCATATATACCATCAATACTATCCTCTTTCATTGTTAACAGGAAGCAACTACTCATCTGAGGCTTTGGTGTACCAGCATTAAACAAAGTTGGCGTTGCATGTGTAAACCAACGCTCACTCATTAAATGATAGGTTTTGATCACTGAATCAATATCATTTTTATGTATCCCAACAGCAACGCGCATATACATGTGTTGTGGTCGCTCAGCGATCTTACCGTTAACACGAAGCAGGTAAGATTTCTCCAGTGTTTTAAACCCGAAATAATCGAATGCATAATCGCGATCGTAGATAATGGTACTGTCGAGCAAATCTGCATTTTCTTCAATTACCTGCATCACATCATCAGCGATCAAGGGTAGTTTTTTACCGGTAACTTCATCGGTATAATGATAGAGTTTCCGCATGGTTGCAGAGAAAGATTTCACCGTATTCTTATGCAGGTTACTCACCGCAATACGTGATGCAAGTATTGCATAATCTGGATGAGTGATGGTAAGTGAGGCTGCAGTTTCTGCAGCAAGGTTATCCAGATCGGTAGTGGCAACGCCATCGTAAATGCCTTCAATTGTTTTCTTCGCAACGTCTATTACGTTTACTATCGGACTTAAACTATAAGACAGTTTCTCGATTCGCGCGGTTACTTTATCAAATTTTACGGATTCTTTTTTTCCGTTTCTTTTTATCACGTACATAAAATATCTTTTATTGTTGTTATCAGTTTAGGTTAGAAATCTTCATCAACAGAGAATACCTGGCTGTCTTTGTTCCCCATAACACCCGCTTTCTGGTAGTCTCCCACACGTTTTTCGAAGAAATTAGTTTTTCCTTGGAGGGATATCATTTCCATAAAATCGAATGGGTTTGCACTTTGAAATATTTTTTGATACCCCAGCTCATGCAACCAGCGGTCGGCTACGAATTCAATATACTGTTGCATTAATTGCGCATTCATGCCAATCAGGTTAACAGGTAATGCTTCTGTAATGAATTGTTTTTCAATTTCCACGGCATCTCTGATAATTGAATAAACCTGCTCTTGTGTCAGTTTGTTCTCCAGCATACTATATAGCAAGCAGGCGAATTCGCAATGGAGTCCTTCATCGCGACTGATCAACTCATTACTAAAAGTTAAGCCGGGCATGAGTCCGCGTTTTTTTAACCAGAATATGGAGCAAAAGCTTCCACTGAAGAATATACCTTCTACTGCTGCAAATGCAACAAGGCGTTCGGCAAAACTTCCGTTTTCGATCCAGCGCAGTGCCCATTCAGCTTTCCTTTTTACGGCAGGGATGGTTTCAATGGCATGGAAAAGTTTGTCTTTCTCAGCGGAGTCCTTAATGTAGGTATCAATCAATAAAGCATAGGTTTCGCTATGGATATTTTCCATCATAATCTGGAAACCATAAAAACAACGTGCCTCAGGCAGTTGAACCTCACTCATGAAGTTTACTGCCAGATTCTCATTAACGATACCATCACTTGCGGCAAAAAAAGCCAGTACATGACTAATAAAATGACGCTCCCCACTATTTAAAGTTGCCCAGTCTTTTAAGTCATTACTCAGGTCAATTTCTTCTGCTGTCCAGAAGCTGGCTTCATGTCTTTTATAATGTTCCCAAATCGTAGGATAATTAATGGGAAGGATTACAAAGCGATCCTTGTTCTCACGGAGGAGTAATTCATTGTTGTGTTCCATAACATACTTTTTTTATTGGTATGCAGACGGAAGTACAGGCACAGATAGCTGAAAAAACTGCAAAGGATGCATCAGTCATTCAGTACCGGCTTTTCCTCCGAAAGCTTACGTTACTTGTGAATTGGTGTTGGCAGGTCTTCTGACTCGCTTCCCTGTTGAGGGCCTTCCCATTCCGGATTAGGTGGAACAGTGGCTTGTAGATGAAACAGGTTAGTAAAGCTTACAGCTACGGGGATAGTTCCCGACTTTCACGGGATTCCCTTTTAATCCCGCAAAGCGGGAACCAAATCCGGATCGAAAGTAATATGCTATGAGAAAAGATAGGGAAACTGTTATACACGGAATGTTGAAAACCCCTGGAATGTGCAAATTAATTATGTGCTGAGCTACTGATTCAATATTTTTCTGGCTTTAAAAGGCAAGTGTAATTATTATACAAAAAGAAAACCGCTGAATAAAACAATTCAGTCGGCTTTCTTTTTAATTTCTTACCTGATTTATAAACACCAGGGGTATCTCGTTCTTTTTAGACACTACTTTAAAAGCAGTAATTGTCCGGTATGATAAGTCAGGTGTGTGGTTCTGGTTAAAATGATGTTTAGCTTATTACGATGAGGCTCTTTACTAAAATCCTCTGCGGAAACAGCGGTATGTTTTTCGAACCATTGTTCAGGTTGAAGGGTGTCCATTTTTTGTTTCAACACTTCACATTGCTTTGTCCAATATTCCCTCAATGTAGCGGCAGATGGAATAGCGGCTACAGCTTTATCTGGTGAAGCCAGAAATGCTTCTTTTAACTCAGGATACAATTTATCTCCCAAATCTAATAACACCAACATATCGTCGTGCACAGCAATCATGTGTCCTAATAAGTATATCCCTCTGTTCTTACCTGGTGAAACATCTTTTTGTAACTGATCATCCGAAATTTGTTCAAGTGCAGTATTCCAGCTTTTCAAACTACCATACCATCTGTCGAAGATCATTTTAAGTACTATTTGATCGGCATTCATTTTATTCAATTTAGGTTAATGACTAATTTATCGTACAAATGTATTGTTTAAAAATCACCAACAGGGGGTGTGAATTAGACAATATAGGTGGGTGGTTTACACATTACTGTATTTAAATATTACAAGATTGATTTAGGTAATCTTTCCAGGGTAAGGTTAAAAGAAATCTTTTCAATATTCTGTTTAATTAAGGGATAAGTCTTTTGTCTGGTAACAGGTTAACTTTATTGTAAGGGATAGATTTATCGAATACCATTTTCCCTGATACTGCCATTGTAGTTTACAATGTTTATTGTTCCCTTTTGATTCTTGTGACCCAATTTTGAGGTAAAAGGTCAGATTTGGGGGTTTGGGTTACAGAAGTAAAATTTTGCAAAAAGCAGGTCAGCCCATACATTTGCAATCTCATTAGGCGGAATTAGCTCAGTTGGCTAGAGCGTCCCAATGAAATTCGGGAAGGTCACGGGTCGAGTTCGAGGAAATAAAATAGGGGAATTAGCTCAGTTGGCTAGAGCGTCCCGATAGCAATCGGGAAGGCCAACGGTTCGAAGAAATAAAATAGGGGAATTAGCTCAGTTGGCTAGAGCGCTTGCATGGCATGCAAGAGGTCACCGGTTCGACTCCGGTATTCTCCACAGAGCTGCATACTAATTATGCGGCTTTTTTATTTTTACTATCACTGTGGATTAGAGCGTCCCGATAGCTATCGGGAAGGTCACCGGTTCGACTCCGGTATTCTCCACAAATAGCAGTTATTTTGGGTAAGTTTTATTTTTCTACATTAATAGAACCTTTTAGTACCATTTTCCACTAAATGCAAAAAAACTCATGGAGAGATTAAAAGATGAGTTAAACACAAAAGATTATGACAAATATTTTTTAGTTGATAAAATTATCCCCTTATAACCTATAAAAGATTAATTAATTTTTAAGTTGATTCCCAATCAGGTGAACAAATTTTAT
Source organism: uncultured Sediminibacterium sp. (assembly GCA_964611995.1). Lineage (GTDB taxonomy): Bacteria > Bacteroidota > Bacteroidia > Chitinophagales > Chitinophagaceae > Sediminibacterium. Next base: position 13,723 of record CAZTCS010000010.1, read on the forward strand.
AGGCAAATTTTATATATCTTTCAACACTACTATCATAACAACACTTTTACTACGAAGTACAATGTATAAATTTCTACTAATTGATGACCATAGTATGATTCGGGCAGGGATGCAGGTTTTACTTTCTAGTGAATATCCTAAGAGTTGCTTTGATGAAGCTTCGAATGAAAAACAGTCTTATAAATTTTTATTAGAGGGTAACTACCATTTGATTCTGCTTGATATTAACATGCCCGATACTGACCCATTTCGTCTATTACAATTTATTAAAAAAAATCAGCCTACTACCCCTGTTTTAGTGCTTACGATGAATGATGAGTTAAGTTTTGCGAGCCGGCTTTTTAAACTCGGAATCAGTGGATATGTAAATAAATCGGCTGATAATAGCACTATTGTTAAAGCTGTTCGAACAGTTTTGGATAAAGGTATTTACATGAGTGATGCGTTGAAAGAATCTTTATTAGCCACATTCGTCACTAACAAGGGGGAAAATCCCTTTGAAAGCCTTAGTGAAAGAGAATTCCAGGTAGTAAGAGAGTTGCTGCTTGGGAAATCCATAGCAGAAATTTCAACTTCGCTTGGTATTAACGTTTCAACTGTTTCAACTTACAAAGGAAAAGCCTTTGAAAAACTTGGCATTACAAAGAACAATGTAATGGAATTGGTTTCTTTGGCAAGGGTCTATGGGATAGTTTAATTTAAGGGCTTTTACATATTCGAATCATGGGTTAAATGGCTACTGCATATGGCTTATTGATCATAGCTTATAGCACCCACAGACCATGATTTATAGTCGCCCTAAGCTATCATCAATAAGCCATTCGCCAGGTCTTCTTCAACCCTTGATTTGCATTTGTATTATCATACCATTAGAAATGATACGACAATATAAATCCGAATGTTAAAAAACCATCAGACCCTCCGGCTGATCCTGATCTCAATTGCCCTTTAGTTACAATGCGTTTAGTAGGGTTTGAAAAATAGGCTGCGGCTTCCGGATTTGCAGTATTTACTGCCGCTAATGCTACTGGATCAGGATAGGAATCTGGTCCAACATCATCCAGATAATCCGTAAAAGCCATGTGGTAGCCACAAAATAGCGTATAAATTGTTTTTTTATTGATTGTATACCGCAACCGTGCTGTTATCGGAGCACCGAAACTCTTTAATGCATAGGGTGCATTGGTAGCCCCTGGCAGGGTTTGTCCACCGGTACCAATTGGCTGTAAGTTGTACAATTTGCCTAAATATTCTCCTTTTGGATTAAAGCTGATATAGTCGAATCCAAAACCAATTGAAGCATTAAATTTTCTATACTTTCTATAATACCGGCTATCATATAAACTATATTCGATTTGTGCACTTATGGCTGTGACAGGAGTAGTAAATGACATCCCTCTTGTTGTTTTAACAGGATCATCAGATCTAAGATCAGAACCTGTTAATTTCATTTTCATAACACCTAAACTTACTGCTACATGGTTTTTTAGGGTGTAACGAAACTCAACGCCTAAAACACCGTTAAAATCGTTCTTAAATAAAGATCTGTTCGACAAAGTGCCATAGTATATTGCATATCCTGCCATCAAACCTATCTCGTATGGTTTTTTATATTTCTCTTCTGTTGTTTTGAGTATTGGTTTTATTTTAACCTGATCAATACTGTCTTTTAATTCGGTTCTTTTCTTTCTTAATTCTGCCAAAGCCTTTGCTTCACGATACAATGTGAGGTAATGCAGGTAGCCTAAGCTAAAAGCAGGAATATATTCTCCTTTTTCGCCGCTTAATCCTTTGATCATCAAATATCCATTATGTTTCCTTAACATACTATCCTGCCGATATCCGAACTCCACAATCAGCTCTTTACTGTTCTCTACTTCGACTTTGCAATTCAACAAAGTATCTATTGTTTTTAATGAATCAGACATATAACGGTAAAAGACCTGCATATTGCTTATATCCACTTTTTGGTTCAGCATCAACTTCAGCACCTGCATCCCTTTACTAAGGTCAAATTTATCATCAATATCTGTACCTATACTGTCAACTACCATCTTCCATTCACCATCCCGAATCTTATAATTAAGTCGTTGTTGTTCCCTGGCTGGTAAACGAAAACTTCTATAAATATGAGGTGGTGCATTGTCTGATGGAAAAATTAAATACGGTGCAGTTAGTAACTTAGGGGAGGTATAATTTATCATATAATCATACACACCCTGACGTCTTTCGTCTTCATTTATACCCCAGTAGTTATTGATCATGGGAATGCTATCCATACTACCATACACGCCTATATTTGCATAGTGTACCATACTATCAGCAGCATTATCCCATAAATAGTTATTTACAAAACTATTGCCATCCACAATGGGTAAATTTCTACGATATAATTTATCCATTCTACCAAACAGTACATTACTGGAAAATGTATACTTACCATACTCTTGTATCCTGTTACTTACAAAAGCGTTATTTTCTATTCGCAAGCGTAGCTGGTTACTCATAAAATCCTGTATGTAAACAGGGGACCTATTCTCCGCAAATAAATTATTGCGTATGATCATTTCCTTAGTTGTCGTATCTCCGAGCAGTTGTTCACCGGTATTCAATATCTGTAACACAGCTACAGGTCCTGAATTTTGAAAGAATTCGGCATTCGCAATTTCTGTATAGCTTCTACTCCACCCAAAAGCAAATTCTAAAGGCAACATCAGGTTAGTAAAGCTGCTATAACGAATACGCATATCCCCAGGATGCTGACCTATTATAACCAGTCCTTGCCCACTCTGGCCAGGAATACTTGAAAACTCAATTCGGCTGTTTTCGGTACCCTCTATTTTTACTACTCCTTCTGCCAATATAGAAACACCGGATCCTATATATATACGCGATCCCGGACCAATCAGAAGACTATCACGTACAGTTACCGTTCCTGTGGCATAATAGACACTTCCGTTTAATCGAAGCACATTGTAATTACCTCTTAGTGTATCCTGTGCACAGACCTGTACCAGGTTTAGTGCTAGTATAAATAAAACCAGGTATAATCGTTGTTTTTGCATCTTATTCTACTATTTTGTATAATATCGGATTAGGGGTTCTTGTAGTGCCATCTGCAAGTGAAATGGTAATATTGTCAAAGAAAACGATATCCCCTTTTTTTAAATTTCCGAGCATCTCCTGAACCTGTCCCCTGAATACCTCACCATAATTATAAGCCGATAGTTGCTCGCCCGTTTTTGCTATCCTTGTTAATCTGAACCCGTTTATCCTACCTGGAAAAGAAGACTGTCCGTCTACATCCATTGTGGCAACTAAACGGTTCAAGGATAATAAATCGCGCACACTCAATATATCTTTTGTGCTGCTTTCGGTATTCAATCTTACAATTGGACTAGGCAATAAAGAGGCATGGATACGTTTTTCGAATAATAAACGGCCTTTTGTTGGACCTTCCTGTTGATCAGTAAATGAAATCTTATAATCACCGTTATTACTAAATAATACGACATAATCATTACCAACAGCTTGCAAATCTGCTTGTGGGCTAATGGTAACTGAAAGTCTGGCTAATAAAGACGAGGACATTTTTTTTACGATTGTATTCCGTATTCCAACATAAAGATTCTCTGATCGTAAAGCAGAAAAAATTTCTTGGTACAGATCTTCCAGATTTTCTTTGGATTCAATTTTTTTCTCAACAGGCTTATCCTGTGCTTCACTTTGCGATGCCCCAAACTCTTTAACAGCTGATGGCACTGGGGTTACACGCTGTGTAATTGTTTGTTCTTTTGGTTTGCTGTTCACCACAAAATCTATATCATTTTCCCGTTTATCTATAAATACCCGATTTTCTTTACTCGAGTAAAAAGCAGGATAATAATCTATGGACCTCAATGCTGCTAGTTGATAATTATATTCCTGATCCAATAATAGGTTTTTAACTCTCTTAATTTGTGTATAACTGATGGCTGTTGGCTTGTGTAAAAAAAGGTACAACTCCCAATTAATCGCTTTCCCCGACTGGGTTACCAATTCCTCTTTAACTGGTAAAAGTTTTGAGTAAGAACTATCAAGGTAATACGGTTGTGATAAGATAAATTGATTCAGTGCAAACAATTCGTTTTTAAACCGGTAAATAAGTGAGTCTTGCGAGATCAAATCTCCTATCTTACGTTTGCTGCTAAATTCTGATTCAATACTTTCTCCTTCCTTTTTTAATCCAATTAGTATTAAACGATCCAGACTATCCGCCCATCTATAACTTTTGTGAATTCGTTCTTGTATTTGCAGATATGACTGAGTAGTGTCGCCTTGTAAACGATCGCTATGCGTAGCTATAATTCGATTTGCAAAGTTCACCTGCAACAACCGATCCTGCTCCTGTTGCTCCATCGTACGAATAAGATATATGTTAGAGTCCAGCAAACTAAACGGTATGTTCAATACAGACAGACAGACAAATATTACATACAGTAGCGTAATAAGGCGATAGCGGTTATGGTTAATTTTTCCTGCCATAATTACTCTCCTATTTGTTTAAACTGGTGAATTATGCCTGAAGACAAATTATTAAACCTGTATATAGCATCATTCAGCGCATCCATCTGTTCTTGAAACGTGTTCAGCTTATCTCCAGATATGATGGATATAGCGGCCATCTTCTGAAGGTTAATCTGGAGCTCATGAATATCTGTACTGATTGCATGTAATTCTACGAAGGCGGCTGTCACGGTTGATACATTATCTTTAAATGCTGTAAACGCTTTTGCTGATTCAGCCAAATGAGTGGATATTGTTTTTAAAGATTCCTGGTATTGTCCGCTACCTTTAATCATGTCGGTATTTAATGACTCAAATCTTTCAACATAGTCAGTCATACCTTGATAATAGCGGCCAGCCAACTGTTCCACATTTTTCTGGATACTCTGTAAACTGGAGGGTGCGGTTTCATTATCAACTAACTCTGGAAATAAACGTTCCCAGTTATATTTTTTGTCGTTTTTCTTAAATTGAATTGACGACATTGTAAATACAAGAATTTCAACTCCCAGTCCAGACAAGAGTAATTCATCCTGAAGTTTCCACTCCATAAATTTTGCAATAACACCTATCAGAATTACTACAGCTCCAATACTGTAAAAAAAATTGAAAATATCCAGGTCTTTCCTTTTCATATTTATATGTTTATTTCTTTTTAAATAAATATCCTACATGTAATTCTGCAACACCTGCTCCACCATAAATGGCCCGAGAGTACAATCCACCAACTGAATAGTTAATGCCCACTTGTATTGACTTCTCAATTATTACACCAAGACCTCCCGTTATAACACTATTACTATTATACATCAGGCTTCCCGTCAGGTATCCGTTAGCATTTAATTCGGCCCCTCCCATCATTATCATTCCAGATTCTTTATATTTTATGGCTCCGGCAAATACACGTAAACTCGATTCATCATTCAGCAAGTTCCCCCCTCCCATTTTTTTGGTATAGCCAACTCCACCCTGTAACTGAACATAGTCCAATGATTTAAGGTTTTTATTTTGGAGTGAGGCAGTTAGATTAGGGGCAACCAATTGTAATTCGAGTTGTTTACTGGTTACGCTAACACTAAAAACATTATAAAATGAAGGTGGTATGCTATTATAAGCAGTCAATGCCGGATCATCCGGATCACCAACAATATTACCTAATGAGGCATTTTGAGTTTGCGCCCTTACGTTTTTAAAGCCTGCACCAATACCGAATCGTATATTCAGGTTTTCTTTAACCTTTACCCCATAAGCGTAGCAAAAATTGAAGACGGTTTGTTTTAACAAACCAGCAGACTGGTTTTGCAACACAAGCCCTACTCCTGCAGATTCTGAGACAGGAATATCTCCGGTGAATACCATCTCTCTGGCTAAACCGGACTGAGAGTTATCCATAGGGGTTTTAAGAATAAGGTGTAAATCACCCGCTCCTTTTAATCCAGCCTGCGATGGATTAAACAACATTTTGCTCGAAAAAATTCCGGTTGTAAAATATCCAGTTTGTCCTGATACAGTTATACTAGCCATTACAAGCCAGACTATACATAAAAGAGAGAGCTTTCGTTTCATATAATCAGTTTTACTATAAAAATTTATGATCAATAGATAATAGTTAACGACCCTTTAATTAAAGCCTTACCGCTTCCCAGATCAATAACATAATAGTAAGTGCCTGGAGAAACTGTTACACCGGCATCATTCCTTCCATCCCAACTCACATAATTATTAATCCATGATGATCTTACCTGGCTACCATTAGCATTATACAGGGTTATACGATGCGTCGGATAATACTGTATATTCTTTATCAACCATAGATCATTAAAGCCATCATTATTTGGCGTAAGGAGGTTATTCGGCATAATAGAGTATCCCTCTGTAACTTTAATGATAGCACTAGCTGTATCAGTACAACCATCGCTGTTGATACCAGTAACTACATACCGGAAGTTATCTGTTACGGGGCTCACCATTGGATTAGCGATAAATGCATCACTGATATAAGAACGCGGTGTCCATACATAAGTATTGGCACCTTCTGCTATCAGTTGTGTAGCATTACCGATACTGATGGTATAATTATCCTTGTTACTTATGGTTACCACTGGGGCAACACCCATTCTTACCTTAACAGAATCAGTATAAGCGGTACATCCACCGGAGCTTACCATCATTTTATACCAGGTATCTTTTGTTTGAGCTGGTGCAAAGAATCTACGGTTGTTTGCTCCACTTGCAACAATGGGGGTATAGTTAAGTCTGTCTGTAGAAACCATCCACTGAAAAGCATAATTTACTCCGTCTCCACCATTCGGGTAACTGGCAAGTAAAGGGCCTACCAATACACCCGGACAAGCTGCAACCGGTGCTGATTCAATAAACTGTGAGCTTATTCCTGGATTTACAGTCAGCCTTATAACGCTTGTAGAAGCTCCTTTACAGCCATTTAATTCAGGCACCACATCAATCGAAGCTGTTAATGGCGCTGAGCTGCTGTTTGTTGCGATGAATGAAGGAATATTGCCAGTTCCTGACGCTGGTAAACCAATCCCTGTTTCTGAATTTGTCCAGTTAAAAATAGTGTTGGGTTGAATACCTACGAACTGAATAGTTTGTGTTTTACCATCTTTACAAACCAACTGGTCAGGCATTACATTTACAGAGGGACTAGGTTTAACAGTTACCTTAATCGAATCAACATTAGAACAAGCATTTGCATTATTCATATTAATTTGATAAGTAACTACGATAGACTGGTTTGTTCTGTTTATTAAGCTTTCTCCTATGATGCCTATTCCTCCAGAAGCATTATTGGCTATTCCACTTACAGCAGCACGACTCCAGGTAAAATTGGTACCCAGCAGATTACTTTCCGGGTTATATCCAACAGAAACATTACTACATACTTCCAGTATTTTGCTACTTACAAGTTGTGGTTGTGGCAATACTGTAACTTTCACAAACTGATCTGCAACACATGCTGAACTCTGTGAAATGGTGTACTTGTATAATACATCCACAGGCAAAGAAGTAGTATTTACAAGGACTTCCGCGATATCACCTGTTCCTGTTCCCGCTGCATTGGCTATACCTGGCACTGCTTCTCTTGTCCATGTAAGCTGTGCACCAGACACAGATAAAACAGGAGAGAAAAGAAATGCATCTTTACTGCAGACCGTAAAGCCGGTTCCTGCATTTGTAATATTTATAGCAGGATTTATCAACACCGATACATTTTCTGTACTTGTGCATCCTTCGTTTGCGATGGTTACTGCATAAGTAACCAAAATTGGCAATGTAGTTGTATTCACCAATTTTTCGCTGATAGCACCAGTACCACTAGCTGCTCTGTTGGAAATTCCAAAAACAGATGGTCTTACCCAGGTAATAACTGCATTCGCATTGCCTTCAGCCAATGGCTCATAGGTTAGCAATTGGTTACTGCATACAGCCGGCAAGCTGGTCGCAGTTTTTAACTTTAAGGTTGGGTTAACCGTTATTGTAAATGTGGTTGATATTCCTTTGCAAGCACCTGCTTCAGGTGTTACTGTAAGGTTTGATACGATAGGTTTATTTGTTAAGTTCGATGCAACAAAGAACAGATCATTTATACCTTCTGACAAAATACCGAGATCCGTGTTGTCATTTGTCCACCTGTAATTAGTATTACTTACAGACGAACCAGAGAAATTAACGGTTGCAATACTGTTATTACAAAATAACTTATTCGTTACATTGGCTACTGCTGGAATTGGATTTACCGTTGCAATAATTGTTTTTTTAGTTGAGCAGCCATTGGTTGAAGTTATGGTGATTTCATACGGAACCTGTATAGCCGTATTGGTATTGTTGATCAATGTTTCTTCAATTTTTCCGGTTCCTGATGCTGCATTATTGCTGATACCATTTACAACAGATCTTGTCCAGCTAAAGGAAACACCTGCTGTAACGCTTTGCGGCTGATAACTAAACATTGTATTACTGCATATAGCAGGAGGTGTAGTACTACTGCTCAGTAACAATGTTGGCTGAACCTGTATATTGAAGGTTTTAGCGATACCGGAACAGCCATTTGCTACTGGTACAACTGAAATGGCTCCTGTAAGTAACTGAGATGATAAATTCGTAGATGTAAACAAGATATTTCCTGTTCCTGAAGAAGCCAGTCCTATATTGCTATTGGTATTCGTCCAGTTATATACAGTACCTGTTATTGGAGATCCGGCAAAGTTTACTGCAACAGAAGATCCATTACATACTATATTATCAGTGATATCATTAACTATTGGCATAGGGTTTATGGTAACAGGAATCACTTGGGTGCTGGTGCATCCATTAGCGGTTAATGTTATTTCATAAGTAACCTTAACAGGTGCATTCGAATTATTAATCAATGTCTCACGAATTGTTCCGTTTCCGGTAGCAGCACCATTGGTAATACCATTAATAGCAACCCTTGACCAACTGAATGTTACATTTTCAATATTACTTTCCGGTACATACACAAACTCAGTATTCGTACAAACTGACGCAGGTTTTGTATTACTGCTCAGTGATAATGTTGGCTGAACCTGTATGTTGAAGGTTTTAGCAATGCCCGAACAGCCATTTGCCACAGGTACAACTGAAAGCGTACCAGTGAGCACCTGAGTTGATAAATTCGTAGATGTAAACAAGATATTTCCTGTTCCTGTAGAAGCCAGCCCTATATTACTATTGGTATTCGTCCAGTTATATACAGTACCTGCAATTGAAGATCCCGCAAAATTTACCGAAACAGATGATCCGTTACATACCATGTTATCTGCTATATCATTAACAGATGGCATAGGGTTTACCGTAACTGAAATTTGCTGGGTACTGGTACAGCCATTTGCTGATATGGTTATATCATAAGTAACCTTAACAGGTGCGTTTGAATTATTAATTAATGTCTCGCGAATTGTTCCGCTTCCGGTAGCAGCGCCATTAACAATACCATTAACAACGGCCCTTGACCAACTAAATGAAACATTTTCTGCATTACTTTCCGGCACATAAACAAACTCAGTATTCGTACAAACTGCAGCAGGTTTTGTATTACTGCTCAATGACAATGTTGGTTGAACCTGTATGTTAAAGGTTTTAGCGACACCTGAACAGCCGTTTGCTACAGGTACAACTGAAATTGAAGCTGTTTGCAACTGACCAAAAATATTCGCTGCAGTAAACAAAATATTTCCTGTTCCTGAATTAGCCAGTCCTATATTAGTATTGGTATTCGTCCAGTTATATACAGTACCTGCTATCGGAGATCCGCCAAAGTTTACCTGTACGGGTGTGCCACTACAAACAGCCTGCTGAGCAATACTATTTATTGAAGGCAATGGATTTACGGTAACCATTACATCTTCACTATGTGTACAACCATTTGCGGTAAGTGTAAAACGGTAGGTTACCACAACAGGTTCATTCGTGGTATTCACCAATGCTTCAAAAATGTCGCTAACACCTGTATTTGCAATGTTTTTAATACCTGCAACTACTTGCCTTGACCAGGCAAAAGAAGCTCCTGTAGTTAAGCTGGATGGAGTATAATTGAACAATGCTCCTGAACAGATACTTAGGCTGGTAGGTGAACTCAATACTGGATCAGGATTTACTAACACCTGAACAATTTGCGTATTACTACAACCATTCGCGGTGAGTGTATATTCATAATCAACGAGCACGGGGAATGTTGCGGTATTTTGAAGCTGTTCCGAGAAACCTCCAACACCACTGGCCGCTTCGTTTGCAATATTTGGCTGAGCCAATCTTCTCCATGTGTAAGAAACACCAGCAGTAAGAGAAGACGGGGTATAAACCGCTAATGTTCGGTTACAAATAGTTCCTGCGTTGGTTGTTACTAAAGTCGGTTTGGGGTTTACAGGTATTGTTAATGTAAACGGCTGACCCTGACATGCACCAAATACAGCTGAGCTATAAGGTGTAACCAGGTATAATGCCTGTGCAATATCTGTACGGTTATTGAAAAGACTGTTCTCACTTACCGCTGGTTGTTTTACCAATTGACTATTACCACCTGTAACTGCATTCAATGGATTGGAAATCGGCGTTGTCCAGGTATATAATGTTCCTTCAGGAACTATCCCTGCAAAAGTCGACATATTGAATGAACCACCATTACAGATATTGGCTGCCAGCGATTGATTATTGATCTGCGGAACAGGGTTAACTGTTATTGTTACTGTGAAAGTTCTGTCGCTACAACCATCAGGAGTTACTGCATATACTACATTCACAGGAGTACTATTGGTGCTTAAGAGTGTTTGCGAAAAGGAAGAAACGGGTATAGCATTATTTGAAGCTCCAGTTATGTTTGCGGGAACTGATGAAACTACCCAACTATATTTTTTTCCGGATGGAACATTAACAGGAGTGTAATTCAAAGGAGTTCCGCTACACACAATAAATGAAGTATCGTTCACCAATGCATTAGGAACAACCGTAATGGTAAAATTTTTAGTTACCCCAACACATCCATTTGCGAATGGTGTTACCGCAATGTTGGCAACCCTGTCTGTAAGATCATTGTTTACTGCAAGGAAGGAAGGCACATTTTCTGTACCAGATGCTGTAAGACCAATGGCCGTATTATTATTAGCCCACGTATAGGTTGTTCCGGAAACAGTAGAAGAAAATATAACCGATGAAGTGTTTACTCCTGTACAAACGGTAAGATTAGCAGGCAGAATAACTTCAGGAGCCTGTTCGGTTACGGTAATTGTTTGAGACTGACCATTACCCGGTAGATTTTCGCAGGCATTGCTACCACTTACTTTTACATAATATGTAGTTGTAGTATTTAAAACGGGGGTAACAAATTCACTTCCTGTACCCAGTAGTATCGTGAAATTCGCATCCGCATACCAATTAAATGTCGGATTCTGAATAGTACTGTTGGCAGCTAGTGAAGCTTGAAGTGTTGTAGTTAACCCTTTACATAAATTAGGCGCAACTGTATTTATAATAATATCAGAAGCCTGTGCAACATAATTAACTGTAACCTGGTGTGTGGAACTTTTTGCAATACCGCATCCATTACCGGCAAAGCTGGCTTCCATATAATAATACACGGTACCCAGCACAGTGGTTGATGGTGTATATGATAAGGTTCTTGCACCATTGTCCACTCCCAGGCTGGTACCACCAACTGTTGAGTTTAAAGTATTTGAGTACCACTGATAAGATACCGCACCAGCGCCGCCTGTAACCATAGCCTCGGCAGACAAAACTCCGCCATTGTTACATACTGTTTGCATAGCAGGTGTTACAGATACGGATGGTAAATCTTTCACTTGCACAGTTGCTACATTACTGCTTACTCCGGTACCGCAAGATGGATCAGCAACTGTTGCATAATAATAACGTGTATCTAATGAACTCAAGGTAGTAGAAAAACTAGTGCCTGTTTGGCCTGATATTGGTGTACCGCCGGTATTTGAAGCAACTGTATTGCTATACCACTGGTAAACGAAATTGCCAGAAGAACCACCTATACCTGCGACTTGTAAGTTGGCAGTACCATTCAAACAAACAGCACTAACAGCAGCGGGCTGTGTACTTACAATTACCGGAGTACCGGTACGTGTGATAATTTTAACCACATCGCTGGTAATTGAATTACCCAAATTAGCATCTGTAACTACCGCATAAAAATATCTGTCGCTCACCAGATTAGTAGCAGGTACGGTAAAGTTTGCATTGGTTGCTCCAGTTATCAGCGTTGCACCAGTTGTGCTATTAATAATATTACTATACCACTGATAGTTAAAAACTGTGCTACCGCCTGTGGCCATTACCGACAAAGTAGTTGCTGTATTATTACATACAGTTTGAGGAACAGGTTGCGTGGTGATGCTAAGTGATCCGGTAGTAATTATTTCTGCTACGTTAGAACTAATATTGCTGCCACAACCCATATCTGTTATTACCGCATAGTAATAACGGCTACCTGCGATATTAGTAGCAGGAACTGAATAAGTTGTATTCGTAGCTCCACTGATCAGTGATCCGCCTGTATTAGTATTTGTTATCGATTGATACCATTGATAACTATATGACCCTGTTGCACCGCCACCAGCCACACTTATATTAGCTGTAGTGTTATTAATAATTGTTTGTAATGGTTGAGGTTGTGTAGCAACTCCCAATGGTGTTCTGGTAAAAATGGTAGTCGGATTGGTGGTAACAGATACACCACATACTACATCCGTAATTACTGCGTAATAATAGCGATTACCGGAGACCGCATCAGCAGGAATGGTATAAATAGCTGTATTGGCCCCAGATATGCTACCCAGACTTGTACCGCCGCTATTACTGTTAACGGTATTACTATACCATTGATAAGTATAGGTACCCGATCCACCAGATGCACTTATTGGTAAATCTGCCGATACATTATTACATATTGTTTGTGATAAAGGTTGTGTAATTACCTGTAATGCATTACGGGTAGTTATGGTAACCACATCTGTATTTATTTGTAAACCGCAGCTTGCATCTGTAATCACTGCATAATAATAACGGTCTCCAGGAGTAAGAGTAGCAGGTACGGTGTAGCTGGAAGAATTGGCTCCTGCAATCAATGAACCTCCCGTATTACTGTTACTATTATTACTATACCACTGATAAGTGTAGCTCAATGAAGCACCAGCACCTGTTGTACTGATTACAGTGCTTATATTATTACATACTATTTGAGAAATGGGCTGGGTGCCTACAGACAAAGCTATCCCGGTAGTAATTTTTGTTGCAGTACTTCTAATGGTTGCACCGCAACTGGCATCGGTAATCACCACATAATAGAAACGATCGCCAGAAATGGTAGTACCTGGCACAGCATAATTGCTTGTTTGCGCTCCAAAACCACTACCGAGGTTAATTCCGCCTGTATTACTGTTAACGGTATTGCTGAACCATTGATAAGTATAGAGACCTGTACCACCCGACGGTACAACAGATATGTTTGCAATACTATTATTACATACTACCTGAGACAGCGGTTGTGTTTGAATACCCAGCACTTGTCCCGTTGTAATGGTAAATGCATTGGTTTTGACTACTTGATCGCAACCAGCATCCCTGATCTCTACGTAATAATAGCGTTCGCCAGCAATAGTAGTAGCAGGTATACTATAGGTAGTTGTATTTGCTCCTTGCAAACTACCAAGACTCGTACCTCCTGTATTACTAAGACTACTATTACTATACCACTGATAAATATATACCCCTGAGCCGCCTGCACCAGCTACTTGTACATCAATAGTAGTATTGTTACAAATGATTTGATTAGCTGGTGTTACACCTACAGTTAATAAAGGGCGGGTAGTGATAGTAACCGGATTGGTTATTAATTGTTGTCCGCAACTATTCTCAGTAATTACAGCGTAATAATAACGTTCTCCGGCTGTTGCTGTTCCTGGTATAGTATAAGTAGCCGCATTAGCACCTATTATTAAGCTACCTCCAGTATTACTCAGACTTGAATTACTATACCATTGATAAGTATAACTAAGTGATCCGCCTGTAACCAATGCTGTTACATCAACCGCAGTATTATTACAAAGGGTTTGAGAAGTAGGTTGTGAGAGAATAGTCAATGCTCCGCCTGTAGTTACCCTGGCAGCTTGTGTTGGAACAGACACTGTACAAACAGCATCTGTAATAACCGCGTAAAAATAACGTTGTTCACTTTCCACAGCACTGGCTGGCACTATATAAGAAGCTGAATTGGCGCCTGAAATAGGAGTTCCTCCTGTATTAGTCAGACTGTTGTTACTAAACCATTGATACGTATAACTTAACGAACCACCTGCTCCTGCTGCGGTAATAGTTACCGGAACATTATTACAAGATAACTGAGTCAAGGGTTGGGTACCCACTGTTAATATGTCTCTTGTATTTACCGTGGCAGCATTACTACTAATGCTTACTCCACAGGTAACATCTGTTATCACCACATAATAAAATCGATTCCCTACGGTTGTTGTGGCTGGCACTGTATAAGTTGCCGTTTGAGCACCCGAACTGCTACCCAAACTAGTACCGCCTGTATTGCTGTTACTAACGTTGCTGAACCATTGGTAGGTATAATTGCCAGATGCACCATTACCCGCTACTGTTAAAATAGTGCTTGTATTGTTACAGACCGTTTGTGTGGCAGTGGGCTGTGTTGCTACCGTTAAAGCACTGCGGGTAGTTACTGTTGCAGCATCACTACTATAGGATACCGAACAGGTATTATCTGTTACTACTGCATAATAATACCGGTCACCCGCTGTACTGGTAGCTGGGACAGTGTACGTCACCGTGCCAGAACCATTACCTGGAGCAAGCGGGGTACCGCCTATATTACTGTTGCTACTATTGCTATGCCAACGTATGCCAAAATTTCCCGAACCACCTGTAACCGCCCCTACAGTCAGGTTTACGCTTGTATTATTACAGATAGTCTGAGAAACAGTGGGCTGTGTAGTAACCCCTAACATGGCTAATGTATTTACAATTACGGGAGAGCTTTTAACAGTTACTCCGCAAGTAGCATCTGTTATCTCCACATAATAAAAACGGTT
The DNA here is from genome assembly GCA_964611995.1 of uncultured Sediminibacterium sp. GTDB lineage: Bacteria > Bacteroidota > Bacteroidia > Chitinophagales > Chitinophagaceae > Sediminibacterium. The sequence continues at coordinate 28,884 of CAZTCS010000010.1, forward strand.
GCCTACTGTAGTTGTCGCTGGTACGCTATATGTGTCGGTTTGTGCCCCTGATGCACTGCCAAGGCTCGTACCACCAGTATTACTTCCGATTGTATTACTGTACCACTGGAAAGTATAACTACCAGTAGCTCCTGCACCCGCTGTTGATAAAGTAGTACTGGTATTATTACATACTATTTTACCAGTTGGCTGTAAATCTACCGTAAGCGCAGCCCTTGTATTAATAGTTGATGGATTGCTGCTCACAGATACGCCACAAATTGCATCCGTAATCACCACATAATAAAAACGGTTACCCGCTGTTGCTGTGGCGGGCACACTATAAGTTGCCGTTTGAGCACCTGAACCACTGCCCAAACTGGTACCACCTGTATTGCTGTTGCTACTGTTACTAAACCACTGGTAGGTATAATTTTCCGATGCTCCACTACCCTCTACCGTTAAAGTAGTACCCGTATTGTTACAGATCGTTTGTGTGCTATTGGGTTGGGTTGCTATCGTTAAAGCACTGCGGGTAGTTACAGTTGCCACATCACTGGTAACACTTACACCACAGGTAGCATCTGTTATTACCACATAATAATATCGATTACCAACAGTGACTGTGGCAGGCACATTATAACTAGCAGTTTGTGCACTTGGCGCATTCCCTAAACTGGTTCCACCTGTATTACTATTACTGGTATTGCTATACCATTGGTAAGTGTAAGTACCCGAAGCGCCAGTTGCTGCTACAATTAAACTGGTTGTAGCATTGTTACAGATCGTTATGCTTACAGGTTGTGTAGCCACTGATAAAGGTGTACCACTAACCGTAATTTTAAATGATGTTGATGTATTTACATTGCAGGTACTACTGCTCACCTTTCTCCGATACCAGATATCCTGTGTAAGCACACCCGGCGAATAAGTAGCAGCATTACTTGTTCCGGAAGCCGTAGTAAAATTGGTTCCATCTGTACTGCTTTCCCATAAATAGGTATATACACCATTACCACCCGTTGGGGTACTCACTGTAAAAGCTGGTGGCGTTACACCTGAACAGGTAACTGTGGTTGTATTATTAATTGTATTGTTGGCTACAGGTGGTTGAACAGTTACGGTAAGGTTAACACCATTTCCTGCACAGGTTCCCGCTACAGGTGTAATAAAATACCTTGCAGTACCATTAGAAGCAGAAGTACTAGTTAATACTTGACTTATTGTTGCCTGGCCAACCGCCTGTGCAGAACCGCCCGTTATAGTACCTGAACTAACCGTTATTACAGGAAAGCCCCAGGTATAGGTAGTACCAGTAGGAACGATGGACCCTGTGGGTGTAAAATTAAAAGCCACACCACTACAGGTAGTTATGGTACCGGCATTGATATTTGGTCTGGGATTTACGGTGACATTTAAAGTATAGATAGTGGTTATTCCTGTTCCTGTACCCGTAAATGTAATCGTATATGGTACTGTTACAGGGTCAGCAGTGGTATTATTTAAGGTTTCAGTAATACTTGCCGATACATTATTCAGACTCGCCGCATTACTGATGCCAGTAACAGCCGACCTTGACCATGTAAAAGTACCCGGTATACTCGCTGTAGCAGTATACGACAATGCCACACCACTACATACATTCGTAGTGGTGACACTGGTAAACGTTTGACCAAAATAATAAGCTGCCTCGGAAGCTTCCATCGATGTCCGCTGAGCCTCTGTAATCGAAGGCAGCACCAAAAGTTCAGACAGAAATCCATTGAGCGAAGGATGCCCTCCGCCAACCTGTCTGCCAATATACATTCCTCCGGTAAGTTCGTAACCACTTGTTCCAGAATTACCGCGCTTAAAAGTACCTATATATGGCGTATTCAATGCCGGAATTGAGCCTGGGCTTGCAAACGCAGTTCCATTAATATTAGAACCGCCACCAGCTAAAAAACCTGAACTAACATAACTGGTACCTGTTCTCAAAAGCATTCCGTTACCATTAGAAGTGCTGCTGCTACTACTTAGTAATGCCGCATTGGTAGCAGCCTGTTCTGCTGAAAGAACTGCATTCGCATAGGCTGAAGCTGCATTATCTACCGTAAGTTCGTTGGTATATAATACAGTACGGAGACTCCAGTTAAAATCAAGTGTTGGTAATCCACGCAAGGTCTTGATTTCACCAGCCGACATAATCATTGGGTACTCATTGGTACCGCCCGGGTAAGCTTGCATGGTTCTGTCGTTACCACTCTGGTCGTACCAAAAATTTATATAGGCATCTCTTCCATTCACCAGTGTTTTCATAGATGCCGTATCCAGACTACCATTTGCATCAAAATAAATATCACCAAAGGCCAATGTAGCAGAGTTAAATGCACTGCCTGCGGCTTTCACCATGATATTGATGGCTGGTCCTGTATACGAAGCATTCAGTTTACGTAAACTATAAATGGCAGAAGCATTCACACCTGATAGTCCGATAGCACTGAAATCAGGTGGATTAGTTACCGCCATTGAAAATGTTGTTGTTTGATTTCCAGCTCCATTAGTGGCTGTAATGGTATAGGTGGTAAGACTTGAAGTAACCGTAGGCGTACCGGTAACAATACCGGTAGCCGTATTAAACGTTAGACCAGATGGCAAAGCTGGTGAAATACTGAAAGAGGTTGCTGCACCTCCATTACCGTTGGACGGTGCTAAATAAACAGGCTTACTGGTAGTATAGTAATGTTTGAATGAAGGATAACTGATACCTGAAGGAGCACTGATGGCAATGCCATAATAACTGACCTGATTGCTTGCCAATGCAACTCTTGGATTACTACTCGGTATCGGAGATAAAATAGATGGTAATAACAACACTTCTGATATATTACCATTCAGTGGGTTACCGTTATTGCTAGGAAAATTGCTATTATTACTCCAGCCAATTGATAAGATCATATTAGACCCCAGGGCACTTCCCCCAGAAGAGGTAGTAACTACACGAGATATGGGGCGCATATTACTTACAATAGAATCAGTATATCCTCCTGAGTTGGGAGAAAACATTGTCATGGCTGTAAATAGTATATTATTGGTAAAAGTGGATGGCCCATCGCCAGAGAAGCTGCCTGCGCGGATAGACCCCAGATAGTTATTACCTCCATGCACATTAAGTAGTGAAGCACTACCTAAGGAACTCTCATCATTTGATGCTGTTGAGGAACGGACAGAAATAATTCGTCCATAAAAACTGGAGTTATTTGCAGCCGCCACCGCATTAGCACTAAAAGTACTCAGTCCATTGATGGGCACATTAGCCTTACTCGTTAACCACCGGTTGCCGTTAAATACTAATGTAGGCTGGTTATTGGTTCCACTACGAAGTACTTTACCCGCACCCACTATAATTGGCTGTCGGAAGGGAACTAATTGTGCTGAATCTATTTTGGTGGTAGCACCACTCTGATCATACCAAACCTGAACGAATCCTGAATCTGTAGCACTGGTACCCACAAAGTTTTTTAATGTCACCGTATCAAGGTCTCCATTTGCCGTAAAGCCTATATGCCGGGTTGCATCATCACTTTTCCTACGTACCAGCATCGCAAACCCATTGTAACCGCTATTAACCTTACGCATACTGAAAACGGCAGCAGGAACTACTGTTCCTATCCCTATCCCACTGAAACTGGTAACATCATCTACCCCTAAAGCAAGATCAAAAAAGGTACTACCTGATGCATTGCTCGCCGTGATCCTGTAAATGGCGGGCGCCAGAATAGCAGACCTTGTACCTGAAATAACACCTGTACTGGTATTAAAAGCAACCCCCCCGGGAAAACTTGGGCTTACACTATAAGAAGTAGGCGTACCACCCGTAACTGATGGAACAAGGTTTAAAGGAGTTGTACGATTAGGATACGGCGTAACCCATTGAAGGCCGCCATTGTACGTAAGGCTGGCAGGAGCCTGTGCTTGAACAAACAAGGAGCTACAACAAGCAAGTACGAGTATCAGAAAATAACGGCTGGAAACACTACCAGAAAATTTGGTTCGCAGTAAACAGTTTTGGAAGAAAGATAGCTGCATAAACAATACTTTTCAATTTTAAATCACGAACAACTGAACAATCCTTCATGAGTATTTTGTACTCAACAAAGGTTTTATCAATGTTAAACTGCCATCATAGGATTGACTTACAAAATGCCCGGAGTATCAGGATAAAAGGATAGGTTTTTTGCCAGGTTCGAGGGATATTGGTGATCCGCTAAAGCATTCAAGTAACATTAGCGCGATCATGTTTCAAACCAGACTTTTGAGACGGTAAAACTTCAGATTTTCATCCTATCGTTTTACTTACTTTTTTACTCCTATTACAAAGATGAAAAGAATGTAACAGCCATTAGAGAGCCATTGCTTTGAAAGAAAAACAGATATTTTACCATGCAGGATAGCTATTTAGCTATGTGTATTAAAGCGATATTCGATTCTAAAACAAAAAAAAGTAGCAATAATGCTACTTATTTATTTTCTTCACTAGATCACGACAGCTTATCAGCCAGTTTTAGAATAACTTTTGATGTTATAGCGGCCAGCTAATAATGCGATGGTTTTTCGGAATCATTTAAAATCGGGATCTTATGGCAATAATTAACTATTTAAACCAAGCGCTTTACAAACAGGTAAAGTTATTGGCAAATACATCCATTTGCATTGCAATACGATCCATGTAAAACTTAACAGAATACTTCTCTCAGGATTTTTTTTGCAAACGTTTGTGTTAATAGTGTGGAAATGCCATTTACAGTCTTACTTTATTTCGCAAGGGAAGTTTGCATCAAAAAAATCGGTTTAAGCTCACGAATAACATAATAAGTACAGATTCAATTAATATAGTGTAATCGTCTAAAAAGGCAGATATTTGCACCTAATAAAAAGTACACCGACTTATTCTATCATTATTTATTTTCCGGGTAAGCCATAAACACCAGAACTAATATGGCATAACAATAATTGTTTGCCATATAGCAGTTGAAAAGAAATTTACCTGGAATCAAAACAACATCAGTATGTTTTTGGAAAAATCTGTACTCATTATTTCACTTCTAACGCTTTGTATTATTAGTGGCTCTGTTATTTATATGTTCATTAAATTCCGCACAAAAATTCGTCAATTATCGAAAGAAATTGAAGATAAAAATGACATTGTATCACATTATGCACTCAAGCTTGAGTCGGTTGAAATAGATCTTAAAAATAATATAGCCTTTAGAGAACGTGCGATCAGTATTGTAGTTCACGATCTCAGATCGCCCTTATCTTTTTTGCATAAAACCCTGGTTCAACTAAACGAATCAGGAGACAAAGTTGCTCCCAGCATGTTAAAGCGGCTTACGTCTGACATGAGTTTTTCGTCCTATCAGATTTTAGGTTTTGTAAACGATTTATTGGAATGGTTAAAAAATAACAAAAAAGGGTTTATTGAATCTTCTACTATTATTCCCTTACAAGAGTTCATTCGCACCAAATGTGCGATTTATATGGATATTGCTCAAAAGAAAGGCCTTGATTTTAAGATCGAACTAAAACCAGACTATTATATTAAAGTTGATGTTAACCTACTCCAGATTATTCTACGCAATCTGCTGGATAATGCAATCAAGAACACAGAATCAGGAAGCATTACTATATCGGGTTATGCTAAAGGAGATAAAAACTATATTATTCTTTCGGACACAGGTTATGGAATGAGTAAGGATAAAGCTACTGAACTTGAATTTGGTGTAATTACAAAGAAAACAAGTGAAAGTACACAAATTGGCTTCCGGATTGTTCACGATTTGGTTAATCTCCTAAAAGGGAAGCTTAGCATTGAAACTGAAAGCAATAAGGGAACTACTATTTATCTCGAACTACCACTCAAATAGACTTAAGCATTCTAAAGCAGACTCAAGATTAGGTTGCAAGCGGCAATGTTACAGTACAATTAACTTTAAAAGATTGATCGCCTAAAGATTGAACATTTATCTTAAGTGTTCCTTTACAAATATCAATTCCGAGTTTTGCGATTTCAAGGCCTAGACCAAGACCTTGTTGTTCATAGTAATTCCTATCGAATTGGGTAAATACTTCATATTTAGCAAAATCGAAAGATCGAACTTTTTCAGAGATATTTGAAATTGTTAACTGCAGAGCATTTTTTATTTTCTTCACTGAAAATTTAACAACAGAATCTTTAGGTGAAAATTTAAATGCATTATCAATAAGTTCACCGATCGACATAAATAATATGGTTTCATCTCCATTCAAAACAAAGGTATTCTGCTCAAATTCAAAGAGAAAGAACTCCCCATTAACCATCTGAGACATAGCTTTATCCTTAATTAGTTTCTCCAGCTTCTCACTGGTAAAGGTAAATGCAGTTAAGACTCTCGCATGTTGATTTTGCAAATCGAACCAGGTCGACAGTCTAAAGGAATTCGACATTAGACGTTGAGCGCTCATTAAAATATGATTTGAAAACGCGAGTTGTTCTTCTTTGCTGATTTCACCTGCACATTCCTTCATTAAACTGGCAATGCCAATAATTGCAGACATTGGAGTTCTGAACTCATGACCAGCAATAGCTTTAACGGTAGATCCCAGCAAAGAATCATCTTTCATATAATGTGTTTTATTCCCATTTTCCCTACAATAACTCATTACCCTTTCCTAGTACCATATACATAATTCGTATTCAGACACTTTTCATTTAATTAAAAATAATCTCTTAACAGGCTAATAAAAATTGTGCATTTTAGCCAACGAGTGTAGCTCCAGATAGCTTGTTCTCGAAACACCTAATTTTTCACAGGCTTTCCCTTTATATGTTGAAACAGTGGATATATTAATATTAAGATCTGTTGCAATATCCCCGATAGTCTTTCCCATCAAAAGTCCGCGTATTACCTGAAATTCTCTTTCTGTCAACGATTCAAAAGGATTATCGTTGGCGTCCTTGACATAAGATTGCAATAAAGATTTTTTTAGTACATCACTCATATACAATTCATTCTGAAGTAATGTTCTTACAGCTATTAGAATTTCTCCTGCATCAGCGGATTTATGAACAAATCCTTTACTACCAAGTTTTAAAAATCTTCTGGCAAAGCTTATTTCATCATTCATAGATAGAATCAATACTGGTGTACTTGGTTGCACTGCTAATATGGTTTGCAACAATTGGGTAGAATCTGAATTTGGCAAATTAATATCCATTATAATAAGCGAAAACAAATGTCTATTAACCAATGCCACCGCTTGTTTTTCATTTTCCGCTTCATAATACTCTGCATCTTCGTATTCAGAAGAAAGTATAGTTATTAAGCCTGCCCTAACCATAGAGTGATCGTCGACAAATAAAAACTTTTTCATAAGGATTACATTACTATTTAATAGCAAATATTTTTAAAAAAAAGTAGTTTGCTTATAGCGTTTAGTTTCTATAAAAAACGGTTAAACGGCTTATGTAAATAGCTAAGCAGCCATATATTGCATTTTTTAATATGCGTTTTCTCCTATAGAAAGCGACTGTGTATGGTGTTTTACAATAAGGAGATTGAAAACTGTATTGATCAGGGAAATTTGGCTATGAGCTTTGAGCCATGAGTTGCGAGCCTTGATGGGTGCACATTTTAGGCTTTCCGCTATTGGTGAAATAAATCGGGGGCCGCGAATAAGTTATTTTAAAACAGTTAATTAGAGAAGTGCTTATTTGCTATAAATACGCTATTTGATGCTTGAATGCAACATAAAAAAGCTCCTAGCTGTTTTTTACGGGACAGTAATGGATTAAAAAGGCAACTTAGGCTGCATAAATAAGGCCTTCTTTTTTTGATTTAGCGTTACGGCTATTCCTGTTGCATTCGCAACAATAATATCCGGTAAACCATCAAGATCTACATCGCATATCTCCAGGTATAAGGGTGTTGTAAGTGTTGGCACAGTAGTTTTTGCAGAAACACCGATAGCAGCCAATGTTGAATTATTACGTTGTATAAATACGTTTTGGTTACCGGAAGCGGCCAAATCGATTTTACCATCGCCATCTACATCTCCAATTGCCAATGCAGAGGGGGTATTTCCACCACCGATAGAAACTCCGACCCTTGCCTGTAGATTGGAAGAACCCTGTGTACCGAGGTTTAATAGAGTAGTAATATTATTACCAACACTATTAGTAGAACTGACATCCGGCTTATTATCACCATTCAAATCAATCGCTTCGGCAAAATATACAAATCCAGCAGTGATGCTTGATAAATTAGTAGTTCCTAATGTAAAAGGACCAGAATCACTATTGAAACTAATAGTACCTGGTGTTGAACTATTATAAAAAATAAGTATAAAACTCGAGTTGATGGTTGTGAAGCCAACATATACAACACCTATATCAACTTTCCCATCTCCATCGAAATCTGCGGCAATAACTTTTAAACTGGTAGATGATATTTGAGCAGATGAAGACTCACTTGTATTAACAAATGAAAAACCTCCAGCAGGAGTATAGGTATTTCGATTTATTCTAAGTCTTATGGTTACTTCATTTTTCACTGCGTACAAAACATCCAACCGGCCATCTGCATCTACATCTGTAATAGTAATTCCTTTTAGTTGTTCATGAGTCAGAGTTGCCACTACTTGATCATATCTTGTATCTGTGCTTAAAACCCCTGGAGAAGAGGTATTAGGCAATACTGATAGAATATCGTCTGTACCCGTCGTTTTTACATGCACCACGAAATCAGGTTTACCATCACCATTTAAATCACCGATAGCAAATCCATTAATAGTGGTACCGCCGCCGAAATCAACAACAGTGTACACATTATTGAAATCAAAACTAACGGTTCCGACTGTGGATATATTTCGTAGTACATAAACTGCGGTCCCAGATGTGTAAACAATATCTGCTTTCCCATCACCATCCATATCAGCCATTTTAAAATATGGCAGTGTAATTGCAGCATTGTAAGTATAATCAGGAGTTGCTGAAAAAAGCAAACTACCTTCATTATAAAAAGTAGTAACAAATGGGTTTTGCGTATAACTATAGCCAATTAACCCGGTTTCTGTGTTTACCACAGACAAATAGTGTGTTGTAGCTCCTGCTGGTACATTCACAGTTAACTGTGTTGTAGAAGCTGTTGTTGCTGCCTTATATACTGCACCAAAAAAAACAATATTATTAGCAGGATTACTACTAAACCCAGATCCATTAATAGTAATAGTTGTATTGCCACTTGCTCCGGTGGGGCCTTTAGCAGGTGAGAAAGAAGAAATAACAGGTTGTGCAGTTACAACTGTAAAAGTAGATAACATAACACAGATAAAAAATGTTACTGGTGTTTTTTTCCCAGAGCCAGGAAAACTTAAAAAAAATGTATATAAGTTTCTCAAAATTTTATGTAATAATCTTTAAAGTAAATATATGCTTAACTATATAAGTTCAACTATTGTCACGATTTATTAAATTTATTTTAATCAAAATAAACTCCACAATTCATGTTATGCGCTACAGCATTTGTAAAACCATTCATTAGAACTAATGATTAATTGATGCATAACCCAACTTAATACTTGCGCTAGCATAACACACCACTTTCCCTATAATAGACCTCAAAAGATTCATTTAAAATCTGATTAATACATGGTTAAAAAATAAACTTATAGCACTTCCTTTTAAAATCTTCTTTTGACTGTTATTCTTTGTTTAAGCCTCCTAATTGTACATCTAAACCATAAAATTTTGGTGATCACAAAACATTAAACTTATCTAGAAATTCAACGCATAGGTTCCAAAATAATCAGTCCCATCAAAAATCAAACTTATAATGTCCGTCTTACCATTCGCACAGGTTAAAGTGGGTGGAATATTTCCTGCCCATTTAACAGAAGCGGGCCATGTAATGGTATAGGCTGTGGCTGAACTATAAGATACTTTTATAACATAAGAAGAAGGTCCCGTAGTAGCATTTGCAAAAGTTAGGTTAGTGATATTGGTTGCCAAAGGAATTGTAATTATATTACCCCTGCTCATATCAATTGCTAAAGTCGCGGTATTACCACTTACAGTATTCATTGTTGCGGAGTACCTCGTAACATTTACAGATGTGCTGCTCAAGGTTGATGTAGATACGGTACCGGTAACAGTTAAGTTATTTAAAGACCCTACATCAGTAATATTAGGCTGGGAAGCGGTAGTGAGTGTACCAGCCACCGAAGCTGCTGATACATTGTTGGCAACAGTAAGATTTTGCACATTAGCCAGGTTGGAAATCGAATTCATCGCCGAACTACTCAATGTTCCGTTGAATGTGCCACCTTCAATAGTTCCACTGACAGAAAGGTTTGTTAACTGTCCCAGAGCAGTGATGTTGGGTTGTGCAGCAGTGTTTATGGTTCCTGCAATGGTTCCTGCACTCAAATGATTAATTACAGTTAAATTCTGCACATTAGCCAAACTGGTAATTGCATTCAACGTTGCAGTACTTAATGTTCCATTAAAAACACCTCCATCAATAGTACCGCTTACCGATAAATTAGTTAACTGTCCGAGAGAAGTAATGTTTGGCTGTGCTGCTGTAGTTATAACACCGCTAAGAGTTCCTGTATGAATAGCACCGGTTACTGATAAGTTTGACAACAACCCTAATGAAGAAACGGTAAGCATTGAACCCAGGTCTCTCCAGTCGGCATTTCCGAGTGTTACATCTCTTAACACATACATTGTATTATCAGACTGTACATACACCAACATTCCTAGGCTTCTCCTTTGTGTTGTGATTGCATTACGAGCTGCTATATCCGCTACCACGCGGTAACCTCCAAAGCCCAGGTTGTCAATATGTGTTGGGTACACAGAGTTCCCATCATTGGTTGTCAGATAGCCCAACACTTTAATTTGTCCAGAGGCTTTCATGCCCATTAGACCTAAAACTAAAACCAGGATGAATATCTTTTTCATAATTAGTTTGTTGTAATACCGGTAACAGCTGAAGAAAAAGTGTTATTTGATATATAAATATGATAACTCTGGCTATATCCGGAAGCATTAACAAATGTTCGGGTTGTTAAAGTAAATGCGCCAAAACTTTCAAAACCACCTGCCATAATCGATGTTAAAGTACCAAGAGAAGCCGGGTAAGCAAAGAATATATAATTGGCTGTTCCTGGAGGCGTAATTGTAAAAGAGGATTTTACCTTCGAATTAGAAAACTCCGTACCTCCGCCTAAAGCAGCAATTATATTGGCATCAGTTGGCGATGTTGAAGAAATATAACCCCAATATCTTCTTGCCATTGGTGTATAGGTAATTGCACTACTGGTAATATTTCCTGCACTAATTCTTCCGGTACAATCCTGGTTACCCAAATTATCATTTTTACAAGCCCCCTGTCCATACGCCACATTTACGGTATAGCTTATGGCCGAAGTAATATTGGTAACATTATCTATATTACTTCCCATGCCTGTTCCATTCTTCCTGTAAGTAGTACTAGTAGCAGCACCAGCATCATTCTGTGTAAATGTAGAACCCAGGGTCACAGTAAAACCAGAGCCGATTTCAACATTACCTCCCGAGGGTGCGGCACTTATTGAGACAGTAGGATTATTATAAGTAGGATGAACAGCTTTAACGGCACCCTCCAATAATAATTGTATAGCAGTTTTACCAGCAGCCGGTACCGTTTCTCCATCTGCCCATTTCAGAAAACTGGTACCATTCACAACAAAATCGGAAGCAAATGTTTCAGCAGTTTTTTTTCTTAATACGCCATTTGAAATAGTCACAACGTCGTCTGTAGTTGTACCAGTTATTAGGTTTAATCCACTGATATTAGTTAAAGTAGCGTTGGTTGCACTAAAAGTACCTGCAGTAGCAGTGCCAGATACACTTAGATTTGTTAACTCACCTACACTCGTAATATTAGTTTGTGCTGCTGTGGTGAGCGTTCCTTTTAAACTACCAGCTTCCAGTGTGTTACTTACAGATAAATTTGAGAGACCTCCCAGTTGCGACACATTCAGACTCGTAGCACTTAATGTAGCTGCCTGTACTGTACCACTTACACTTAGGTTTCCTAACTCACCAACACTCGTAATATTAGGTTGCGCTGTTGTTGTAAGTGTTCCTTTTAAACTACCTGCTTCCAGTGTATTACTTACCGACAAATTTGAAAGACCTCCCAGTTGCGACACATTCAGACTAGTAGCACTTAATGTAGCTGCCTGTACTGTACCACTTACACTTAGGTTTCCTAACT
>CAZTCS010000010.1:41246-50777 GCA_964611995.1 uncultured Sediminibacterium sp.
GTAGCACTTAATGTAGCTGCCTGTACTGTACCACTTACACTTAGGTTTCCTAACTGGCCTACACTCGTAATATTAGGTTGCGCTGCTGTTACGAGTGTTCCTTTTAAACTAACTGCTTCCAACGTATTACTCACAGATAAATTAGCTAATCCACCGAGTTGTGATACATTTAAACTTGTTGCGCTAAGTACACCAGACTGCACTGTACCACTCACACTTAAATTATTAAGCTGACCGACACTCGTAATATTTGGTTGATTTGAACTTACAAGTGTTCCTTTCAGACTGGCAGCTTCCAGTGTATTACTTACTGATAAATTAGATAATCCACCTAGTTGTGATATACTCAAATTACTTACACTGAGTGTATTTGCATCTATAATTCCACTCACACTCAAATTTGACAATAAACCCACACTTGTAATATTTGGTTGGTTTGAACTTACCAGTGTTCCTTTCAGACTGGTAGCTTCCAGCGTATTACTTACTGATAAATTAGCTAATCCACCTAGTTGTGATACATTCAAACTTGTTGCACTTAGTACACTTGACTGTACTGTACCACTCACACTTAAATTATTAAGCTGTCCGACACTCGTAATATTTGGTTGATTCGAACTTAATAGTGTTCCTTTCAGATTAGTAGCTTCCAATGTATTACTTACAGATAAATTAGATAATCCACCCATTTGTGATACGTTCAGACTTGTTGCACTAAGTACACTTGACTGTACTATACCACTTACACTTAAATTATTTAGCTGCCCCACACTTGTAATATTTGGCTGATTTGAACTTATTAATGTTCCTTTCAGACTGGTAGCTTCCAATGTATTACTTACAGATAAATTAACTAATCCACCCAGTTGCAATACATTCAGACTTGTTGCGCTAAGTACATTTGACTGAACTGTACCACTTACACTTAAATTATTAAGCTGTCCGACACTCGTAATATTTGGCTGATTCGAACTTACAAGTGTTCCTTTCAGACTGGTAGCTTCCAATGTATTACTCACAGATAAATTAACTAATCCACCCAGTTGCGATACATTCAGACTTGTTGCGCTAAGTACATTTGAGTGAACTGTCCCACTTACACTCAAATTATTTAGCTGCCCCACACTTGTTATATTTGGCTGTGTTGTGGTCGTTAATAAACCACTAATTTTTGCAGCCTCAAGTGAATCTGTTGTTAATTTATTATAAGTACCGAGTGGAGATTTAATAGACAAAGGAGTAATATCATTAAGCGCAAGTGTTATTGCAGAAGAGCTAGCGCCAGTTTTCACGACACCAGTTATCCCATTAGCATTTTCGATTGCAATATTCGTTACTACATTATTCTTTCGAAGATAACCTGACAGCATTTGAGCTGTATCATATTCTGGGGCTGTTCCTTTTATATTTTTTAGCTGGTGAGGTGTAACATATCCTGTAATACTATCTGCTACATTTAGTTTTTTGTCTAAAACATTTTCCAGATTCGCTTTTAAAAAGCGATCTAATATTTTTGTTGTATCCCTAAGAAAGAAAACTTTTGAGGTATCCACTCCATTACCTGCCACTTTCGCATACGGTACACTTAACAGTTGAACAGTTCCGGCTTCTATAAAAGCACTTTGATAAGACCAGTTTGCAGGTGGATTACTAGGGGTTATGGCAATTTTTATTTTTAATCCATAGCTGTCTTCCGCCCATTTAATATCTGAGAATTTTGCGGTAGGCTGTGTTCCTTCTCCAACTATAATAGAAAAAATACCTTCAGCAGTGGTGGTAACCTGATGCAATTCTGAATAAACAGAAACAGAATTTGTAGTTCGATTATCTTTTACAATATCAGCTTGAATGTATACAACCCTGTTAGGGGCTATATTTCCATTAGCATCCCGCGCTACTGCCTGAAACGAAAACCCGTTCGGTATTATTTGAGCATTTATCCCCCCAAATAATAAAACAAAGAATAGCAAGAATAGTCCTCGAAACAACATAATCTTATTTTAAAATAATTAATTTATTAGAAGCTGATATCTTATCTCTATCGGACGACACATTAATGACATAAATATTTTTTAAAAACCCTGGTATAATATTAATACGCACCCCACTTAGCAGCTCAACCCCTGATGCGGTTCGACTTATTAACGGTTTACCATTCATATTTAAAATTTGGATCAGAAATTTACTGGCAGTATTAATGTTTGAAACAGCTTTAACTATTACATATCCGGTTGTAATTGGATTTGGATACAATAAGATTTGTAATGGTTCAGCAGGTAACGACACGTCACAAGTTGTGGTAAAAGTATTGGTACCGGATGGTAAAAATTTAGTCAGCCCGTTATCTACAATCAGACACTTGGTTCCAATACTACCAACGAGTGGAAAAGTATTAGATGGTGTTTCACGGTTATTAAAAATAAGATTGCCTGTAAACCCAATTGAGTAGTTCATTGTTTGAGCTGAAACAGAATTAAAAACCATCAGAAGGCCAATTGCTAAAAACAGCAGCACTACTTTCCCGTAAGCAAATACCTTATTATTTCTGCGTCTTGTTATCATGAGTTAGAGGGCATTCGTTTTTGTAAATGACGCTTCAGATAAAATCACATTAACAATTATCTGTTGATTTTCTTTCCCCTGCTGAATCTTTATTCTCCCTCCACATTGAGAAACCCCTAGTCGTGCTATTTCAAGGCCAAGTCCAACGCCATTTTGCTTTGTTTTTTTATAATGCAATTGGCTAAAAACTTTGTAGCGTTGCAATTCATATGTTGTTGCGGCTAGTGATTGATTAATTATGGATATAATTATTTTTTTTCCAGATTTCTTTATAGAAACTGTAACAACTGACGTTAAATCCGAAAACCTTAAAGCATTCTGTATTAACTCACGAATTGCAATGCGAAATGCATTTTCCCTACCAAACAACTTATACACTTCTTTATCGGCAGAAAATGATGTTAAATCGAGTGAGCGGCCAATAATCTGGCTCTCAGCTATTAGCATATCCAAAATTTGCTCGGATTGTATTTCAAATAACTCGTTTGGTTTAGATTTCTGTTCCTGCAATAAACAATTCCATAAAGAAAATTTCTCAGCAATACTTTTTAATTTTACAGCTCCTTTGTTGATATTATTTGCTAATTCTTTTTTTGCATCATCATTCAAACTCGGGTTTTCGCGTTGCAAAAACGTGGAAAAATCAAGTATTCCATTTAAGGGAACCATGAACTCATGACTGCTAAGCACGCTAATAGTGCTTCTTAACAAATCTTGAGTGCTATCGGCCTGTATATTTTTGTTCGACTTATTCTTATACATTTCTATAATCGTATCACCAAATATCCAGAGCCCCCTTATTAAACTAAATAGCCGAACAAGAGGAAAATCGATAGCTATATAGCTAATTATAAAAACATTTTATTATAAATGTGTGATTGTCTATACAAACACTATTTCATAAAGCATAGTTTTTATGTTCACTTCAAAAAACTTTAAGGTGTATTTAATTGCTTTAAGCAGATTTTAATTGGTTTAAAAAAAAGTTTATCTATTTTTTTGGGCTTGAAATTTTAGTATTCTAAAAGGTTATTTTTATAGCCACT
The DNA here is from genome assembly GCA_964611995.1 of uncultured Sediminibacterium sp. Classification (GTDB taxonomy): domain Bacteria; phylum Bacteroidota; class Bacteroidia; order Chitinophagales; family Chitinophagaceae; genus Sediminibacterium. The sequence goes on from CAZTCS010000010.1 coordinate 44,855, forward strand.
GGTTTATCTGAGACTATCAGAAACACCCAGTATAAACTTTGAGCTATGCCCCCTAAACCAAACCCCTGCGATCCTTCCAAGGAAATTGAGCACAAGTACAATGAACTGCTTAACAAGTATAACACGCTTGTCAAAGTCTGCAAAATTGTCATGCACGACATTCGTTCCCCATTAAGATTTTTAGGAGATGTTGCAGAAAGTCTTGACGTAGAAAAACTTAATGAACCAGACGGCGATGCAAGAAAAAAACTGAATCTTGTAACAGAAACCAGTCGTAACTTATATTTCTTTGGAACAAATGTGCTTGACTGGTTTATTAACAATAAGCTTGAAATATCGGTAAAAAAAGAAAATATCACACTTATAGAAGTTGCAGAAGAAATCAGCAGGTTGTATTCAAGACAGATCAAATTAAAAAATAACACACTTCTGATTGACATAGATGAAAATCTCTATGTTTGCTCTAATAAAGAATTAGCTGTAATTATTTTACGGAATGCATTAGACAATGCAAATAAGTACACAGAAAACGGCAAGATTAACCTGGTAACAAAAAAAGAACAGGGCGCTGTATTATTCTCAGTTATTGATCAGGGCCGAGGTTTTGATCATACAAGATTATTAGAAAAATTACAGGATACTAACCCTTCAGCTTCGCAACATATTGGATTCAGGATTATTCATGACCTAGCTTTACAAGCCGGACTTACATATGATCTTCATAGTGAAATCGGTATTGGCACAACCTTTACTTTAAGGTTCCCATTAGAAATCTAATAAAAAGCAACGAATAGTATCAACCCACTAGCTGGTTATTATTTGATCTTGACAGGCAATTGCGTGACAAATGGTAAAAAAAATGTTGTTAGTAGATGATCATTCCTTAGTAAGGTATGGATTGCGTTTACTAATAAATAATGAGTTTCCCGATGCATTTATCGATGAAGCAGAAAACGAAGATGAATGTTTAGCTAAGATCAAACTATTCCCGTTTGATCTTGTATTACTAGACCTTAATATGCCTGATAGTGACCCCTTTAACATTGTTCAGTTTATCAATCAAAATTGCCCGCAAACCAAAACACTCATTATAACCATGAGTAGCGAAGATTCTTATGCCTACCGCTTTTTTCAGGAAGGTGTAATGGGATTTATAAATAAAAGCTCACCTAATGAAAGATTATTATCTGCTATCAAATTAGTCATGAGCGGGCGTAAATATATTTCCGAAAACCTTACTCGTATTCTTGCCGAAAAGCAAATTAAAAAAGAAATCAACAATCCATTCGATCTCTTAACAAAAAGAGAATTCCAGATTGCCTTAGGACTGATTGGAGGTAAAACAATTCAGGAAATTTCGCTTTCTCTTTCAATCAGTTCATCTACCGTATCTACTTATAAAGGAAAGATTTATGAAAAGTTGTCGATTGCTAACCACAATCTTTCGCAATTAATACAGCTTGCAAAAGACAATAATGTCACATAAGATACTACATAGGCTCAGTTCTGGCGTATCCAAAAAGATCAAACAAATAGCTTTTGTAAGATTTATCCACTTAGTTTCTTATAATTTTTTTGGCTGTCGCGCCCAAGGTAGAAGTCATAGGCGTTTTTATTAGGGTTACGAGATTACCCTCGTTTCATTCGAAAATAGCTCATAATAATCCAGTAGAATAAATCTTAAACAGGCACCAAATGTAACATTTAATCCAAATTAGCGATAATCATATAAACCTTTATATGTCAATTATTCGCGGTTGTTTCGTAATATACTTTGTATTAACCTATGCAACTACCATCTCACAAAACAGAGATGGATTATCATTGAATGAAAAAAAAGCCGACAGTCTTCTCGCAATTTGGAATAAAAATACACCGGGCGTATCTGTAGCGGTACTTAAAGAGGGGCAAATAGTTTACCGGAATTCTAAGGGGCTTGCCAATCTAGAATATGATATATCAGTCTCAGATACTACTCCATTTCATGCTGCATCTCTTTCAAAACAATTCACTGCATTTTGTATACTGTTACTTCAGGAAAAAGGGTTGGTTTCATTAGACGATGATATTCGCAAGTATATCCCCGAACTTCCAGTATATCCCAAAACAATCACGTTGCGACATTTGGCTACACATACCAGTGGACTCCGTGAACAATGGCGTCTCTTGGAAATGGGTGGATGGAGGCTTGATGATGTTATTACAAAAGCACAGATACTCTCACTTGTTTATCGCCAGCAAAGTTTAAATTTTATGCCCGGAGAAAAGTTCATGTATTGTAATACCGGATTTACCTTACTCGCTGAAGTAGTGGAAAGAGTCACCAATATTTCATTTTCAAAATTCGCTCAGGAAAATATTTTCGCAAAACTCGGCATGGATCATTCTTTTTTCTTTGATGATTTTGAAAAATTAGTTAAGCAAAGAGCTTATTCCTATTATAAATCAGGTGCTGAATATAAAAAAAGTGTACTCAACTATTCCATTGTTGGACCTACCAGTTTATTTACTACTTCAAACGATTTACTTAAATGGGCTGGTTTTCTAAACGCACCGGGTGAACCGTTTAAGAAAGTAATAAGCCTTTTGAATCAACGCGCTAAACTGAATGATGGTAGTATTTCTGAAGCGGCTATGGGACAATTTACAGGCTTTACTTTGCATGGCCTTGAATGGTTCGATCATAGTGGTTCCGATGCAGGATTTAGAAGTCATCTTGCGCGCTTTCCAGAATACAATGCGTCGGTAGCTGTTCTTTCAAACGCTACACCCTTTAATGCAAGTGCATTGGCCATTTCACTAGCAGATATTTTTTTAAGTGATTTATACCGGAACAATGCCAAGTCGCTACAGAAACCTTTATTTAACCATGACCCAAGCAAATTTATTTCACTCTCTAAAAATCAACTCGCTATTTATTGCGGCAAATACTGGCATCCGGAGGAATGGTACGATCGTGAGATCAAATTAATAAATGATACACTTGTATATATCAGACCGGGAGGCTCTACCTCTAAACTTGTACCGGTTTCAGTAAATGAGTTTAAAATGTTGGGTGACAAAGAAGATGTAAGCGTTTTCTTTGAAAAGAAGAACCCTGATAATTTTGTCATGAAACTTGTTATTAACAAGCAACGAACGATAACATTTGTTAAATACCAGCCTACTACTCCAGAAATGTTTACCGGTGACTTTTTCAGTGATGAACTGGCAAGTCTTTTCACCTTTTCGAACAGGCAGGGAAAACTGTACGCTTTTCATACGAGACTAGGAGAATTTGAACTTATGCCAATTAATGCTTCCTATTTAACATCAAACAACAGGAATTTTAAAAAAATTAAGTTGGTTCGAAATAAGCAAAAAAAAGTTATCGCAATAGAAGTTAGTAATGATGGGGTATCAGACATGTTATTCAAGGCTCATCAATAACAGTTATACAATTAACCGTTCTCTCGCCAATAATGATATCATGAAAGCGGAGATTTTTCTCACAACCATCCCCGCTCCTTATACATTGTATAACCAATCTTCAACGACTCTTTAATTTGTTTCATCACCACCGGGTCATTCTTTTTTATGTGGAAACAACTCTTGCCTTTCAGGCATTTCAGTAATTCTGGTTTAAACACTTGCTTCAATTCCGGTTGAGCATAAACTGGCATATAATAAAAACCAACATACCCTTTTTGCACAAGAATGCCTGCAAACCAAAGTTCATCACGTTTTCTGCCATATATTTCAACTGGTTTCTGACTTACCAGGCATAACATGCCTCCATTTCCTCCTACCAATTGCAGGCTGCCTTTCACATAAGGTAATAGCATTGCTTTTATCTGCTCGAAAATGGGTACCAGTTCGGGCTGTCCGGCAGACTTATCCGAATACTTGATTTTGATTTCCTTTTTCTTTTTTTCAGGAGCCGCTTTTTTTGCCACTTTTTTAGGCGCAGCTTTCTTTGCTGCCTTTTTTACTGTTGCTTTTTTTGCAGTCGCTTTTTTTGTGGTAGATGTAGCCATAATGTCGGGGTTCAGTACCCTCAAAATAGTATAACTATCCCATAAAAAAAACTGGTTCGGAATTAAATTCCGAACCAGTTTTAAAATCTATATATGGATTTATTATTCCCAGATTTCACCATTTCCATCGAGCCACTGTTTTACCGCTTCTGTAGTAACAGATTTCGGACGCTCAATTGGTAGGCCAAGGGCTCTGTCCCAACAAAGACTCGACAACACTCCCAATGCACGGCTCACTGCAAACAGTACGGTATAGAATTCATATTCAACCAGACCATAATGCACCAATAATGCGCCGCTGTGGGCATCTACATTCGGCCATGGATTTTTTACCTTACCCAAAGATTCCAGGATTGGAGGAACGGTTTCATAAACTTTCCAAACGGTGTTTACCAGTTTATCGTCTGCCATATGCTTTTTACCAAATTCCATTTGTGCCGTAAAACGTGGGTCTGTTTTACGCAACACTGCATGACCATAACCAGGTACTACTTTGCCGGAAGCAAGTGTTTTCTGTACATAGTCAGCAATCTGTTCTTTGGATGGATCATCTGTTCCCAGTTGTTCCTGCATTTCAAATATCCACTTGATTACTTCCTGGTTGGCGAGTCCGTGTAATGGACCTGCTAATCCATTCATACCTGCTGCATAGCTGAGATATGGATCGCTCAAAGCTGAACCTACCAGATGGGTAGTATGCGCAGAAACGTTACCACCTTCATGGTCGGCATGGATGGTCATATATAAACGCATCAGTTCTTTAAAACTTTCGTCGTTATAGCCCATCATATGTGCCAGGTTTCCTGCCCAGTCTAATAACCCATTAGGGTGAATATGTTCGTTGTTCTTGTATTTACGGCGATAGATATATGCTGCGATGCGTGGCAAACGGGCAATCAGGTCCATTGCATCATCGTATATCGGATTCCAGTATTCTTTTTTGTTGATGCCTTTTGCATATTCCTTTGCAAAATTACTTTCCGTTTGAAGGGCCATTACACCCGTTACAAACATGGTCATAGGGTGCGTATTCAGCGGCAAAGCATCTATTGTATGGAATACATGGTTCGGTACATGGCTGCGGCGCTGCCATACACTTGTGATATGGTTGGCATCTTCTTCAGTAGGCATTTCACCTACCAGCATCAGGTAAAACAAACCTTCAGGTAGCGGCTCTCCTCCTCCAGGTGCTTTTGGTAATAATTGCTGTAATTCCGGAATAGAATAACCCCTAAAGCGGATACCTTCCTGTGCATCCAATAAACTGGTTTCAGTTACCAGCCCGGTAATACCCCTCATACCCTGATAGGCCTGAGATAGGGTTACTTCTCCGATCTTTTTATTTCCGTGTGTTTTTAGAATTTCCTTGATCTCAGCATTAGCAATATCTGCTTTTTGCTTAAACCGTTCTTTAATGATTCCCATTTCGTAAAATTTTAGCTATGGCGTTCGTTATAAAAGAGATTAAAAGTCTTGCTCCGGGTGCTTTTCAGGCCGCTAAAGGTAACACAACTTGCCTTGTACAACAAAACTAATAGCATGAAGGTTGTGCAAACCCCGTTAAAATCATTTGGGAGCCTTTTTATAGAGATAAATCACCACAAAAACGAAGATCAAATTGGGTATCCAGGCCGCCAAAAGCGGGGGGAGGTCGCCCTTGGTAGAAAATATGGTTGAAAACCTGTCTGTCAATATAAAAAGTGCCGCTGTAACAAATCCTACTGCCAGATGCACCCCACTACCTCCCCTTACTTTCCTGCCGGCAACAATGGCACCGATTAAAGTCAATAAAAGCACGGTAATACAGGTTGCATCGCGTCGATACCTTTCCACTTTAAGGCTATTCAATCCCTCAGATCCCCGCAACTCTTCTAATGCAATAAAACGATCTAGTTCAGGAGTGGTAA
>CAZTCS010000011.1:0-215 GCA_964611995.1 uncultured Sediminibacterium sp.
TGATTTTCAAGATCTATCATGATAAATCTTGAAAATCATGAAAATCCGTGTTCTAATAAGAGCAGAAAGTTTAAAATGACCACCTATCAAGGCTTGCAGCTTGTGGCTTGCAGCCTGCAGCCAAATTTCCCTGACAGCTAAGGCACATTAACTACCATGTACCGGCAAGCATTTGTTCTGCAATCAACAAATCGGCGGGTCTGGTGATTTTGATG
>CAZTCS010000011.1:225-49066 GCA_964611995.1 uncultured Sediminibacterium sp.
CCTTCTATTAAGTGTACTTCATGACCTGCCGCTTCAACTACAGTTGCTTCATCTGTAAACCGGTCTTCATATTCACGGTTAAATGCTGGAATGATTATCTCACTTAGAAATGTTTGCGGTGTTTGTATAATGCGAACCTTATTTCTGTCGATCACTTCATGTTTTGTACCATGATCAATTCGTATACTATCGGTTGCAGCTATTGCTGGGATAGCAGACCCTTTTTCGATTGTTTGCTGGTAACATCTCTTGATTAATTCACTACTCAACAGGCACCTCACCCCATCGTGTACAAAAACCACAGATGGTTCATTAATATGCGCAAGTCCATTTTTTACAGATTGGAACCTGGTATCACCACCACTTGTTATTAATACCCGTTCTTTAGCATTTAGGTCTGCAACAATCGATGTTCCGGTTAACAAATGTTCTTCGGGTAGCACCAATATGATCTTGAGATCTGGCCAGGTAGAAAGAAATCGATTCAGCGTATGGAACAGCACTGGCTGTCCGTTTAACAACAGAAATTGTTTGGGAATTGAAGCCCCCATTCTCTGACCGGTTCCCCCGGCAACAATAACAGCAATTTTTTGCATGGTGCTTACTCTAAAAAAAAGAGGGTTACAAATGTAACCCCTCCTTTTCTCATGTGTATCAGTCTAACCAAATATAATAATTAACCGATAAAAAAGTCGTTTTTACCTTGACTTTTTTTTACATGGGGAAGGAGGCGTGAATGGTGAATGGTCAATAGTGAGTAGTGAGTTTTTTTTGGGGGGCTTCTTTATAAAACTTTACCGCCGGACTTTCGGACCTCGGACTTCCGGACTTCTCTCTCCCCTCCTCACCCCAACAAAACCTCGCACTCCTGCAATAGCTTATCCTTATTGATCGCTGCTGTTCCTACTTCTTCACATACCAGTCCTCCTGCAATATTGGCCATTTCGGCGGCTAAATGCATGTCTTTGGTAGCGGCATAACAGAGGGAGGTAACGGCAATAACGGTATCTCCGGCACCGCTCACATCAGCTATATTCCTGATATGTGTAGGGATGATGCGATGGCTTTCTTTATCCTGGTAGAAAACACCTTTTTCAGAGAGCGTAATCAAAGATATCTGGTGGTTCAGGTGTTGTTGTAATGTAGTATGTATCTGGTTCAGGGAGGAAAGATCAACCTTATCAACCATCAGGTTCAATCCTTCTTTAACTTCCTTGAGATTGGGTTTAAAAATGGTTACATCCTTATAGGCAAGAAAATGCTTTTTCTTAGGATCTACTGCGGTAATAATATTATGCTCTTTACAGAGGGCAATCACTTTTTCAATTATCCTAAGTGTAAGTACTCCTTTATTATAGTCTTCAAGGATAAGCACCTGAGGTTTTTGTTCCTTGATACATTTACTTACCTGTTCGAGTAAAATATCTTCCGTAGCAGTATCAATATCGCTGGTAATTTCTGCATCAAGGCGCATCATCTGCTGGTTACGGCTCATGATACGGGTTTTATTGGTTGTTACCCTTCCCTGTACAGCTTTAACATATTGGGTATCGATTTGTTTATCGGCCAGTAAGCCAACCAGTGCCTCCCCATCTGCATCTTGTCCGATTACGGAAATCATGGTGGTTTTGGCACCAAGAGAGGCGGTATTCAGCGCCACATTTGCGGCACCGCCAACGCGTAATTCCTTCTTTTTTAATACTACTACTGGTACGGGTGCTTCCGGTGAAATTCGGTCTACAGAGCCCCACCAATAAGTATCCAGCATAACATCACCCAGTATGGCAACACGGGTATTGGTAAAATCAGTAAAAAGCTGTTCAAAGTTCATCAGTCTTCCTGTTTCTTATTTCTGACTGCAAGATAATACAAAGGAATACCAATCAGCGTAATAGCAAGTCCCCATAATGAATACTTTGGTGATGCCCATACCAGTCCTACACAGAACAATGAGGCCATAATGATATAAATAGCAGGTAAAATGGGATAACCAAAAGCCTTATAAGGACGTGGCATATCCGGTTGTTTTTTACGAAGAATGAATATGCCGATAATCGTAAGGATATAAAAGATCACCACGACAAAAGAAACCATGGTAAGCAGGTCGCCATATTTACCACTTAAACAAAGCAAGGATGCTACCAGGCACTGGATCCATAAAGCATAAGCTGGTACTGCATTCTTATTCAGTTCTGCAGTCTTTTTAAAGAACACCCCATCCTGAGCCATGGTATAATATACACGGGCTCCTGCAAGGATCAATCCATTATTACAACCAAAAGTAGAAATCATGATCATAATAGCGATAACAATGGTTCCGGCATTACCAAATATCTGGTTGGCCGCTGTAACAGCTACCCTATCATTCTCTGCAAAAGCAATAGAATTTAAAGGCAAAACATGCAGGTACATGAGGTTGGCGGTGATATAGATTAGGGTAACGATTAAGGTTCCCAAGAATAGACTTAATCCGATATTCCTTTGCGGGTTCTTGATTTCACCCGCGATAAATGTTACGTTGTTCCAAGAGTCGCTGCTAAAAATTGAGCCTACCATGGCAGCGGCCACTGCACCAATCAGTACTGCACCTGTAATGGGTTTCCAGCCGCTGGGTTGTAAAGCTCCGGTGGCATCTTTCACACCAAAATCCTGCATAGCAGAGAAACCGGTTTGCCAGTTCTCAGCCCAGAAACTTTGCTTAGCCAGCAGGAATCCGAATACGATCAGTCCAAAGAGAGAAAGCAATTTAGTAACCGTAAATGTACTTTGAATGATCTTCCCCCCTTTTACACCACGGGTATTGGTATAGGTTAGGAACACAATCATGGCGATGGCCAATAGCTGTGCTGCGGATATTTTAATAAACCCAAGGTCGGCGATGATATTCTGTTCACTTACTTCTGGAATAAGGTAGGCAGTAAAGCGGCTGAATGCCACACCTACTGCGGCAATGGTTGCCGTTTGTATTACAGAGAAAAAGCTCCATCCAAAAAGGAACGCTACTAATTTGTTATAGGCTTCTTTCAGGTAAACATACTGACCTCCAGCTTTGGGATACATGGCACTTAACTCGCCGTAACTAACAGCAGCGGTTATGGTCATAAAACCGGTAATCAGCCAAACAAGCACCAGCCATCCTGCACTACCGACATTTCTGGTGATATCAGAACTTACGATAAAAATTCCCGACCCGATCATTCCACCGGCAACGATCATGGTCGCATCAAATAAACTCAGGGTTGGTTTAAAAGAAGGGTTAGTATTACTCATATAGTCGTATGGTTAGAAGTTCAAGATAAGGAAAAAGCGGAGAGCAACAAGTTGGGTATGACAAGAAGAACGGGTTGGCTAAAATTCGTTTAGAAACGGGTAATTTTATGGCACTACAACCATGAGGAGTTTACCGATCGATCACACCCCAGCATACCGTCAGCCATTGAAACTTTCTATTGAAACCCATTAACAGGTCAATAAATTGGGTTTATTCTTCTAATGCGTAGGCTCGAATGAAACTTTTGGAAAGTTTCGGAACTTTGCAAAAGTTATTGCTCATCTCAAATAATGGCAACCATCTCGCACAGGTAAATGTAATAAAGTACACCCTTTTTACTTCTTTAATCTGCTTACGTACTGACATAAAACAAAACTACAACAACACACTACGAACCTTACGGAGTGTAGCAGGTACAGTAATTGGCTACAATATGCATGGTTCTATTGTTTTAATCTAACACCCAAGACGTGTAACACGCGGAGTCCCTCGTACCTCGGAGACTTCGCGACGAACTTCTTTGGGTTGTCTCGTCCTAAAATAAGTTTACAGTTTTTTGCTTAATCCTGCTATTGATTTACAATAATAGGTAAAGAAGAGGATTTTCCCCATCTTCTGTTTACAGATAATAATTGTTTATGTACAGTTTCCGGAGTAAGCATATTGATACTTTGATGTGGTCGTTTATTATTGTAACGATCCACAATACAGGTTAATAGCTTTGTAGCTTCCTGATGGCTTGTAATGTGGTAATGTTTGAGGTATTCTTCTTTCAATATCCCATTTATTCTTTCTGCAATTGGATTCTCTAATGGATCACCGCTTTCTGTCATGCTGATACGGACGCCATTTGCTTGTAAAAGATCCACATATTCTGAAGAGCAATATTGGATTCCCCGATCAGAATGATGAATAATATTTCGATAGTCCTCATTTTCCAGTGCCATTTGAAGTGCTTTTGTGGTGTGAACAGCTTCAAGACTTTCCCCGATTGCATAGCCCACAATTTTATGTGAGTAAGCATCGGTAATTAAGCTGATGTATAAAAAACCATTTATCACTGGTAGGTAGGTTATATCTGCAACCCACAACTGATTAGGTGCATCAGGATACCATGTCTTAATCAAACTGGGGTATCTTCTAAACCAATGATAGGATTGCGTTGTATTAATCTTTCTTTTACGCTTTCGAACAAGTAATTTATTGACCGACATTAGGTTAAATAAAGCATCCCGGCCCATTTTAATCTGATGATCCAAAAGAAATGACTGAAGCATACAATAGAGTTTTCTGGCACCTATTGCTGGATGAATACGTCTTAATTCTTTCACCTCATTTAATACTAATTCTTCTTCTACTTGAAGTTCTTCTATGTGCCGATAAAACTGATAATACGCCTGACGAGTAACACCAAGTAACCGACAGAGCCGTATCAGGCTTACTGACGGATAACTGTCTTTCATCTCTTTGATTACTTGGTATTGGGCTTTTTTCTGATAGGAATATTTAATTCTTTCTCAGCCTTTTCGATTATTCGCTTGTAAGCTTCTGCTTGTAGCTTTGCATCCTCAAGCTGTCGTTCAAGGTCTCTGATTTTCTTTTCAGCATCAACCGCATTGATTGGCTTAGGGGTGCTGTTTGACAAAATACTTCGTTTTAAAGAAGCTAAGTTACGCTTTTGTTCAACTTTTTCTGTGTACCCTAAACGCTTCATCCAGGTACAAATGGCACTCTTAAAATGGATATTGTACTTCCGTTGAATTGACATCTTGGAGTGTCCTGTTGATAAATGCTCCTCGATGACTTTTCGTTTGAATGATTCATCAAACATTTGACGAATCTCTACGTTGTGTTCCATATAATCCTGTTTTTGGTTTACTTTGAGTGTAAACCTATTTCAGGACTAGACAGGTTATGTACACGCTGCGGAGAAAAAAAAAGAAATCCTATTAGCGAATTATACGCTTCTTTCAGGTACACATACTGACCACCGGTTTTAGGATACATGGCACTCAACTCACCATAACTTACTGCTGCCGTAATCGTCATAAAACCAGTAATCAACCAAACCAATACGAGCCATCCGGCACTTCCCACATTACAGGTAATGTTTGCTCTTACAATAAAAATGCCTGAGCCAATCATGCCGCCGGCAACAATCATCGTGGCATCAAATAAACTCAGTGTCGGTTAAAAAGAAGTATTTGTATTGCTTATATGGTTAGAATGGTTAGGCGTTCAAAATAAGGAAAAAGCTGTGAGCGACAAGCTGTGAGCTTCGCGCCGCTAACTGTAGGTTTTTATTATAGCAGGCGATACAGTGCTGAGTGTTCCATGATATAACTTACGGATGAATGGAACTCGGATTATCATGATTGTTATGATATATCATGAAAAGGGCGAGGCTACCGTATCTGTACAGGAAGGCTTGATGGGAGGAGGAAATTGTAATGGACACAGGCAGAACTTGCACCTGAAACGGACTTATAACGGACTGATAGACTACCAATAGCCTTGAACCTGTTCGCCTATATTGGTAGTGTTTTGCTGGCGGGTTAAAGAATTCCAGTCCCAAATCTCTAACCTTCAGTGACAGAGGGATACATGCGGGGAACACGCTACGGAAAATGAAATATTTGGATTTTATCACAGAATCTACGATAACCTTCTCTCGTGTGTGGATACCTTGCGGAGAAAAAATCCCATCCGGTTCACGAAAGCCTCACAGATATGCGGGAATTTTTATTTGAATGAAAAGCCTCGAAGTGAACTTTTGGAAAGTTTCGGAACTTTCCAAAAGTTAAAAATCACGGTATTTAACACAGAATCTGAGGAGAAAAAATGCATTACCATTTATTGTACATACAAACCTTGTTTTTTGCAATGAAAAAGATACAACTGAATATCTTTTTCCATGATAGAATAGGCTTCCCTATTTTTAATTTCTAGATCTTTTAAATACTTGCCGACCATTGATGAGATTTCACCACCTGTTGAACCAGAAGAGATAAGTTCCTGCATATCAAACACTACATCGGGATAAATATTACCTAACTTATCTTCTGCAACACTCAAAATATTCCTATAGTCCATAATGCTACTTATTCTTTTTGATTGGTGTAATTACATTATTCGAGGTACCCCCTTTCTCAATTACTATTTCTATTCCCTTGCCCGTGTTTCCGCTTCCAGGAGCTTTGCCTGCTTCTCTTGTAATAAAATTAGCATCCTTTTTCAAGGTGGCAGTTTCAATAAAATCGGCTTTTTGTATATTTTCTATAGGAACGTTATATTTCTTTGCGTATCCTTCAGGATCTGCTAAAGGGTTTTCTAGGCTCCAGTATTGTGCTGCTGCCCCCTGTTGTGATTTCCCGGTTGTACCTATTCTATAGAGTGTTTTTCCACTTTTCGTTTCTGCTGCTGCTTTAAGCGCTCCAATACTTAAAGATTGCTTTGCAATCACCCAATCAGTCTTAACTGTATTAGCCATGAAGGCTTTTACATTGCCTAAACCTTTACTACCAAAATACCCGGTTAAAACATCAGTACTAAATTCAGAAAGATATCTAGATCGAGTATAGGCATCTCCATATATTACAGTCTTTTCAAAATTCTTTACTGCAAGATCAAGTCTTGGAGTTTCGAAAACTTTTACGGTCGACATTCCCATTATAGCTTCTTCCATAAATAGTCCAGTTTGTTTCCATGTTTCCCCCTTCCAAGCATCTTTAGAAATGAAGTTCCATGAATTTCTAAATGAGTTGCCTACACCATCTAAAATTCCAGCTAATACAGGAGCTTTCTTCCGTAACCATAGATCAGCATAATGCATACCTTCTTCCCCATCTAAATCAATTGCTTGTATTGGCGTATTACTTGCAAACTGATATGAGCTCAATTCAGGAAATTCTTTATAAAGTGGATCTATTGATAAAAAGCGTCCCAATCTCGAGTCATAAATCCTCATCCCATAATCCTGCTGATTCCCATCCCCTTTCACCTCATTATCATTCTCTTTCCCATTAAATCCATACCTGTATTTATTTGCCTGGTAGCTCCTACCCAACATCTGGCTACCAAAAGCATAATAATCCTGTAAACTCAATATATCTGTCACATAATGGTCGGTCAAAGAACTATCTGCTATTGAAGATACGCCTATTTTTTTATCGGTTATAACAGCAAGTACGTTACCGAGGTGGTTCGATAGTTCATAGCTGGTATTACCCATTAATAAACTGTCAGACAGGGTAGTTACCGTTCCATTAGTTACCACCGGTGCCGCTGGCAGTAAACCATGGTACTGGTATATACCCAGTCTGCTGCTGCCATACAAATGTTGCTCCTTCCAGAAAGTACTGTCGCCCTGTAAACGGTACACAGCAAGTGGGTTACCCTGTGCATCACGTACATATATTTCTTCTGTGGCATTAGTACCCGTTATTTTTTTGTGTACCCTGTTACCGGCAGCATCATAACCATAATAAATGGCACTGGCTGGTTTGGTGATACTTTTTATTTTACCATAAACCGTCCAGTTGATGCTTTGCAGGTTTTCTGCGTTGTCACTTATCAGGTTGCCAATTTTGTCGTAACTGTAATTTCCGGCAGACTGGTTATCGATATCATTGGTATGAGCACCCGTTCCTACCGTATCAGTTACATAACTGAGTTTATTTGTATTGGCCTGGTAGTGATAGGTCAAAGCATCCATGGCCAGTGTATTTCCACCGGCTGTGGTAGCGTTACGCAGCGCCGTGAGTATATTACCATTGGCATCGTAACTGAAGGTTTCTTTATAATCATTCAATACTAAAGGAGTCCATCGGTTACTGGTATCGAGGCCATTGTATGCATTTTTATTCACAAGCCTGTTTAACTGGTCGTAACCATAACGGTACAACAAGGGTTGCATGTTACCCAGGCTCAAACTGATACCCGAAATATTGCCATTAAACAGTGCGCCTGCCCCCGGGCCGGCACTACCGGGTAAACCGGCAAATGATTGTGCCGATGCACCAATACCTAAGTAATCATGGTGGTAATAATGTAATGCAAAGCCTGCCACATCTGCCGATACGCGGCTGCCTTGTATGGCATCGCCACCCATATCGCCTGTTACGGCAGTTTTACCCGGCAGGTTGGTGGTATTCATTCCCTTTAACCATCCCTGTAAAGTATAGGCATAGTCTATGCCCTGTACTTTTCGCGTACCCAGTTCTGTACGGGCCAGTGGTCCGTGCAGGTAATAGCGGTATTCAGCATCGGTATTCCAAACAAGGCCATCACGACTACTTAAGGAAGCCGTAAGTCTGTTTTCTGCATCGTAACGATAGCGGTATAAGAACTGGTCGCCCCTGCCCTGCTGGTACATTACCTGGTTTACCTTTCCACTCACCAGGTCGTAATCGTAACTGATAACTTTAACACCATTATCACTATGTGCACGCAATGCCCCTATTTCCTGCCAGAGTGTTTTTACATTACCATTGATATCATAACTGTAATGGGTGGCATTGGTATATCCTGAAGTGGCAGCAGTATCTTTATAGATGGATGCAACCACTCTTTTGCGAAGGTGCTGTTGCTGCTGCGTAATACCTGGTATAGCTACCACTGTTTCATTTATCTGGTCGTAAATGGTACTGGTTACCTGGTAGTTGCTGCCACTGTTCATCCAGTCCAGTAATTGGGTATTGTTGAGTGTATTCAGTGTATCCAATTGGGCAGCAGCTCCTTCTTTTTCTCCCACTTCTGTAATACGTCCCAGTACATCGTATCGGGTATAACTATATCGGTTTGCATTACCTGTACCTGCGGGTGATAGCTGTTCACTGTTCTGCGATGCTATCAGTCTGCCTAATCTGTCGTACCAGAATTTACTTTCGCCCGCGTCGGGTGTTTGTTGTTTGGTTACCTGGTTTAAACTGTTGTAAACGTAGGTGGTGGGTAAACCATGCGCCGGGAAAATACCTTTGCGGTTGCTGATCCAGCTTAAGGTATCATTTACCGTATAACTTGAATCATTGTTCTGCAGGTTGCGTATCTCTCCCACACCATCATTCATCACCGACCAGAAAACCATGGCATCACGCCTTATGGGCACCTGGCATGTGTTGGTATAATTCTGCCGTATTTCCTGCACATCCAAGGCCCTCCTGTATAGTCTTACCTGTTTAATCCTGCCATCGAAATATAAATAATTTTGCTGCTCACCACCAATCATGAGCGCTGTACCGTTTGGCGGATCGCTTGATCTGTAGTAGCTGTAATCTTCATCAGCAGTTTGTGTACCATTAAGCACCATTCCGTTCAGTGTGATAAACGGATGCATCACCATTTCACGCCCCTTCCGTTTCATAACGGCTGCTAGATGCACCCATGTGTTCAGGGGCATGATTCCTGTGAGGTCAGTGGTTACAACTTTGTTCTCCCCGTATAAGTACCCGAGTGAATCGGAAATAAATTCACTCTGTCTTAATTCAAATACAAGTTTCTGATCCTGCAGGTAAAAGCGGTATCCACGACGAAGTGTTGAATCGTAATAACTGAATATACCCTGGTTGTTAAGGTTTTTTAACCATACCCGGCCTTCGAGTGTCATACCCTGGTTGATACCCATTTTATACATAGGCTGATCCGCAAATGCTTTGGCTCCATTACCGTCGAAGTTCAATTCATCAGTATAAACATAACATTCACTCTTTGCATATCGGCGATCTGTTTGTACACTGTCTATCTGAGCCTGAGATAGTAATTGAACTCCTGCCGGAGGAATGGTTTTTACCAGATTGCCTGCCTGGTCGTAATAGTACAATGTGTAATGGTACTCATAGAGATCTGCCGTCATGCGTACCTGTGTTTGCACGGCCATACACCTGTTTAGGTATGCTTCCCTGAAGTCGGCCCGAACAGAATCTATATAGGTTTTATGCCTCGCCTGTGCTATCTGGTATGCATTGGTAAATGCTATGTCAATACAACTGTTCATGTCTTCTGCTACTGTTGTAACAGGTGCATCATCGTATAATTTTGCAAGACTCGATGGCTGAACTGCACAAACGCTGTCGAAATAATACTGGTAGTCTTCATAACCCAGACTGAAGCCTAATGCCTGGTTACAAAAATTACGGAACAACAGATCAGATGTTGCGGTATTTAATTCAATACCAGGAAACTTGGTTAGGAAAGCTGTTTTTAAAGAGTCGGCTGTAGTACAATTGATCACATTTCTCCTGCCACTGGTAAATGCAACAGGCAATGGTATTTCTGTTCGGATAATAGGTGTACAACCGGCACAGCTTTTCTCCAGATCGCTGAATTGTTGGGCTGATAACATGAACCCATTTCCTATTTCTTTTTCTACATATTGATAGAAAGTACCTGTATAACCTGATGTAGCAAATGCAGACCTGAAAGACGATAATTTATCACAGATTTCATAAGTACTTTCATAAATAGTGGCAATACCTTCCACCGGTTGACGGTTATAAGGGTATACACCCGAAAGTAATTCTACTGCACAGGTAGTATTAATCGCCGTTGATCCTATAATACCCTGTATGGCTGTTTCGAATGAATGGTACAACAGACCTGCCGATTCGGGTGCAGTCATAGAGGGTTGTTTAGCTCCAGCTTCACAACCTGCTGCACAAATTAATATAAATGCCTGCTTTAATGAATCGAGTTTCAACGAGTCGGCTGTTGGATTTCCTGAGTTTACACAGGCCTGCAGGCTATTGATCCATGAGTCTGCCTTTTCTTCGCATCCGCTAACGCAAATTAATTTGGTGGCGATATTCATCTGTGCATTTGCCAGTTGCGGATTATTCGTCATACTGTTTTGCAGCAGGCTGCCTGCACTCACATAATCGGGGAACCTTCTCTGTTTGTCTTTGTATTTGGCTACCAAAGCTGAATCCTCGGTACATGCCGATGCTGGCGGTGCAGCAACTGGTGTTACAATATTATCATCCTTTATGTAAACCCAAGCATTAAAGAAGGTACAACCTATGTCCTGGCCTGTGGCTACACTAAAGGCACTGTAAAATCTGCCGTTGGTATATCCAGGTGGAACCAATGTTGGAACAATCGGTCTGGAGCCATAAGAAATAAAATAGGATACACCTGGTCTGAGAAAATCGTTATAGGTAGTGTCGTCCGGACAGGTATTTACACAATTTAGGTTGGGAATATAATAAGTGCTGTCTTCGTTTGCTGTATCTGTTATACTGGCAACGATGGTATCGGCTGCCCTGATCATGCCAATAATATCTGACCCGATATAACAATTTTTACAGTTGGAAAATATGGGCGAAGCCAACCTTGCTTTTTCATAAAATGCTTCTTTCATATTCATGTACAACTGGCGATAGATATCCCATTCCCTGTTAACAGAGCGACAGGAATCATCAATCTGGCAGCCATCCCATGGAGAAGAGCTGTTCTTACAATAAACAAGCATGTCTACAACTGCCAGTATATTTTTATCAGATTGTGCGTAGCCCACCAGCGATCTTGAATATAAATTAAGACTGTCGCGCATCTGTTTATAATAAGTGCTGTCGCCACCATGGTTAGCTGGCTGAAAGAACGGATCTTTTTTGAGCAGTGCAATAGGGTCAGTGCGGTCATAATATTGTTTTTGAACCGCTTTCCCTCCTGTTTGCACACTGTTTTTCACTGACTCATCAAATGCATAAAAAGAACTGTTTTGTGTACACCAGAGATAATAGCAATATTCCGGGTGGAAACGAGCCAATGAATCGGCCCAGCTACTCTTCCAGTTTATAATAAAATCTTTTAAAGAAAGTTCGTTGGGTGCCAATCGGATAGAATCTTCTCCATTGATATCTTTTAACGTAATAGTATCGGGTAAGCCATTTTCATCAGGGAAAGAACTCACCAGCGTGTACATCGACAATACATTAATATCTGTAGGTCCGGTAAGCGTGTAACTGGTTGTATCAAATTGTGCGTATTGCCCACCTGGATTTACATCTACTTTAATAAGATCCAGTTTTTCGGCGCATGGACTCGTTGCACAGGTGCCTGTGTTGCGGATCAGGTTACAATACACTCTTTTTTGTGTGTACAGATTCACCAGGTAAATCGAATCCGCTTCTACAAACGGAATACTATCACGTTCGTATAGTATTTTAAACCTATTCAGGAAATCATTTAGTCCGCCCAGTTCTTCATCACAGGTCTGGCAATTGGTAAAACAATTGCTGATATCCATATTCTTCAGCTCTTCTGTTAGAAAGCTTCCTACAGTACGGATATTGGCATTGTCTTTCAGGTTCACACTGTCGTAATAATCAAGTGCATCTCTATTGATTTCAAGTTTATAACGCACATGATACTCTCCAATAGTATTGATGGTTATCTGAAAACTGTCGTTGATGGGAACCGGTGCAGTATAATCAGTACTAAAAATCACTCCGGCCGACTTGGTTACCCCCATGAGTAACTGATTGCAATTATCTTTTACTTCAATCCTCAGATCATATTTACAGGTATTACAAAGTACCAGCTCATTAAAAGTAGCCCTTGCCTGCACCAATAATTGTTCGGGGTTCAGGTTATAATTGAATTTATATATACCCGTTACCGGTGCCGTGAAAGTAGCATCGGCAGACATAGTACGATCCAATGCATTTTTCTTCAGGTCTCCTGTTTCAATAATGGCATTATTTACCCGAACTGAACTCGTACTATTATTAGACGTAAGACTACTCAAACTATCGGGCGTATTACCAGCTAGTGCAGTGGCAATTGTTTTACCACTAGCATTTACATAACTTACACTAATTTGTCCATTCGGATCAACCACCATATTTTTAAGATAATGGCTGGCGATACCTGCTTCTGATCCGAACAGCCTGTCCAGCTCAGTTTGAGTGGGTTTCCCGTAATAATATTTTGTCTCGTGCTCACTACCCGGCTGAAAATCTGGCCCAACTCCACCTTGTCTGGCTATACGACCTGTGTTGTCGGGCGTGTATTCAGTTACACTTAAAGGAAACCCTTCTGCAGAAGGAATAAAGTTTTTATGCAACAGGTTAGTGAAACTGTTGGCTGAAGAATAGTAGCCAGAAGCACCTGATGTATTAGAAAGTGCCAGAGGTGCTATGGCGCAAGTGGTAGCATTATTTATGATATCTGCAAAACTGTATGGCTTGCCCGAATTATTTACGTTAAATGCAGGATAATATTTAAGCAGGTTACTATTTATCGGCGCGGGAAGTATTGCCGCTGCATTTCTTCCTTCTGCATCATAAATCGTTTCCTGAACAACTGCCACTTCATTGCTGTTATCGAGCGTTACAGATTGCCGGTTACGAAGTGATCCATCAAAATATTGTATTACTTCTTTACGCTTTCCTTCTTCTGCAAAAGCTGCTGAATATTGCCAGTTAAGGTTATCCTGGTGCCATACAACAGCAACAATCGATTTTTGTGTCGTACCACCCATCGTAGGTGCCGCTTTATAATTCCATTCACCTTCATACCTTATACTATCGGGATAATGCAACTGCACTCCACGTATCCTGTATAAAAGAAATCCACTGTTATAGGCAAGGTTTAGCGTATATGAACTTGCTGCTGTGGTGATACGCGAAGCATTATGCCTGAACCATTTATTAAGGGTATCCACCGGAATGGCGTCTGTAATATTACCTCCGGTCATACTACTTCGAATATAATCAGCTATCTGGCTGAAGCTGTCTACCACTGACCATTCTACATCAAACCATTCGGCTCCGGGATAACTTGCTGGTGTCCATGATAATTTCAACCTATTCTGGTCAAGAAACTGAAACACAGAAACATCGGTACTGGTATCTTCAAACTGGTACTGTCTTTGTATCAAGGTTTTACCAACCAGTCTGAATATTGGTGGCGGACTGCTTCCGAATTGTGGACTGGAGATGCTGTTGATAACGATTTTGAATTTATATGCTCCCTGGAACTTGAATAATGTCGCACCTTTATAAGCATTACCACTGGTGGTATCAAAATGAACAGAAAGATCAAGGGTTTGGGGCGAAGAAGTTTCTAAGGATGTATCGTTTTTATCTGCGTAAAAATGAAGAGTTACATTCAATGTTGCATTGAAGGGAGTTTTGTAGAAGAAGAGGGAAGTATCGGTATTCAGTTCAAAACTGATAAAATTTTTCACATCGATATTATTCAATGTACTCCACTGCGATAAGGAATACGATTTGAATTTTTCATCAGTAACATACATTATACTTCCAGGAGCAATACTTGCACCTCTCAACTCATTAAAATAAATTTCATCTGCTGCCTTGCTATGCATCACGCTAAGCACCATCAGCATTGCCATGAATATTTTATACAATCGCATCATGCTTTATCGCTTATTACGGTTATAATTGACAATTCGATAGCCTACCAGTTTTTTATCCATTAATACAGGTGTTGTTGTATCCGGATTAAAATAAATGGTGGCTTTATTGGTCTTGTTTATTTTTTCCAGTGGCTGGTAGCTTATTTCAAGGCCTTCCGTTAGAACATCCAGGTTAAAATCTTCCTGTTTTGTACTATCAGAAGGCTCACCTGTTGCTTCATCTGCAACAGATACCAGTTTGGGCACGCCCATTGTAACTGATTTTAACGTATATCCAGGAACTGAATATTGTATCTGCAAGCCTGTCCATGTACCATTGTTAAATGCTGGTGCATATAACATTCTTTCACCTTGTCCATTTTCATATACTTCCCATGAATAGTTTCCTTTTTCAAAAATCTGTCTCAGGTTGGTCAATCCGAGTTGTGGGGCGGTTGAAAACAAAGCATTATCACTACCTGGTGTGATACTAATTTGTTTTTGTTCATGATCAACAATAGCTTCATAATTTTTTCCCTGAACAATTGTCAGGAAATCTATTGTCTGTAAAACAATATTGGAATCGCATACCAGCTTGAATTTTTTCTCTTCCTCAACTTCTCCATTTACATTTTTATATCGAATCAATCCCTCTTGTGTATAAGGTTTGTACAGCACGAAAATCCGCGATATGGCCTCCAGCTCCGACCAGGGGTTGGCTTTTAACAGAACCCATTCCTGGTCATTCTGATGCTCAGTCTTCTTCTTTTTCTGCTGCGAAGTCCATGAAGTATAAGCCACTATTGCTACACCTGTAAGTGTAAGTAACAGCACCAAAAGAATCAGATTTTTATTCAGCTTACTCATATTTAATTTTTTCTGTATGATGATCTGGTTTCTTTTATAGTTACCACCCCTCTTTCCGTTTCTTTTTTAACACGAATCAATGTGCCTTCTTCATCGTATTCATAGAAAGTGGCAAAATTATTTTCATCCATTTCTGCCATCAGTTTTAAGTTAACCGGATCATACGCATATGATTTTACCTGAGCATCAAAAGGTGCAATTCTCAGATCATCGATCCAAATAGTACCTGAAGGAATAATTTGCAGTGTGAATGGATTACCGGATGATGCTGTAAATGATACATCTACACGTTTCCATCCTTCTACTACCTGCCATTTCATGGCATTATTAATGATATCCGCGCCATTCACTTTTATTTGGGTTGCTATAGTATTATTCCTTGGAGCATTATCTTTCATCCACAAACTCAATACATATTTTTTTCCCGCAACAGGTGTAAAGCCATTATCCCAGGTGGTTCCAGCATTCATCATGTACAAACCATTGCTGTTTACAGAGAACTGTTCTTCTCCTGAAATACCCACAGAATTGGTTTTAGATATTGTAACAGAGGTATTGATTTTCAAACTGGTTTTTCCGGTATGAGAAACACCATGATCTAATTTAACATTTGCATTAAGTGCGTTCCTAAAACTAAAATGATCATAGGCACAGGTGGAACTCACACAGCCCAGGTGGAACTCATAATCTTCAAACCCATCATATGCCAGTTCACTAAACCTTGAATTACTGGCTACAGCTACAGGGCGGCTATCCAGATAGCCCATCAATACACTACTGTATTGATTAAGTGCATTTTTTTCTTCAATCGAATATCCTTTCGAATTAAATGCACCCACTTCTGTTGCTTTTACCCATTTATCTGTTGAGTTTGTTCCAGTCATACCCCACAAAGACTGTCCGAATTGTGAATACATAGCAGGCTGCCACAATGGAACCATACTGGTAAAAGCACCTGCATTTCTTATTTGTGTAGATCCGTTTAATCCTGGGTCTCCTTTTGGATGGGTTCTTTCGCTGTGAAAAACATAGCTTGCTTTGTTTCTCCAATTACCTAAATGACCATAGATATACGGATTGTACAAAATAGAGGGAACTATTTGTCTGCATACAGGTCCGGATGAAGTATTCACCAATGTATATCCCGGTGGACAAGATGGTTCTGTATACCCGGAACTTAATGACTGCCCGATCATATCCTTGGTAGAGAATATGACATTTAAATCGCAATAACTGGTAGCTGCTGCTATTTCCAATGCTGTGTTATCATAAATTTCTGCTCCCATTGAAGCGGGACCACCATCGTTGCGTGCTTCCATCTGAATGGTGTGGGTTCCGGCGGTAAGGACTACCGGGTATATATGCCATATTTTAAAGTTCTCTGCAAAAAGCGAATCCTTAGACATAATTGTACTTCCATCAATTTTAAAACGCAGGTAATTATCGGCTGCCATTCCAATATAATAAGTCTTTGTACTGGGTACAGATATGGTTTGCGTAAAACCTATCCATTCATTTACTGGTGCTCTGGAACCAGCACTAAACCCATCGCAACTCCATATAGAGGTTCTGTCTAGTGGACCACAATTAGTAGTTGATCTTGCAACCGGCTCAAGATCACAATTATCTTCAATAGATGACAGTTTGGTAACCACTGTTGACTTCTTTGTTACAGTTGATACAGTCCCCTGTGTCTTAACCGTATTTGCTTTTACCAGCGAAAGACTAGTTTTGCTGGCAACTCCGGGGTTTTTCATACTATTGCTCCCAATCTTATTTGTAGATGCCCCAGCTCTGGTTGCATTAAGTGAATCTTGATTAAGGTTCGATGTAGCTGATTTTTTTTGCTTCGAAACTTTTTGAAGCACCGGATTTTGAATGACTAATTTGCTTGCGTTTTGGCCCGTTACCGGCTGTGTTGTATTTGCAGTATTCTTTGTTCTACCACCTTTAAGTTGAACAGTATTTGACGGCTTTGATTTTACCCCTGATTCTGCTGTTACTGTTGCTTTATTTGTTGATAAATTAGTAGCTGAATTTTGTTGATTACAAGGTTCACAGTTGGTATTACGTTCCCAAAAACTATTGCC
Organism: uncultured Sediminibacterium sp.; assembly: GCA_964611995.1. Taxonomy (GTDB): domain Bacteria; phylum Bacteroidota; class Bacteroidia; order Chitinophagales; family Chitinophagaceae; genus Sediminibacterium. The sequence goes on from CAZTCS010000011.1 coordinate 17,810, forward strand.
GGTAATAACCGAATACGTGCCATCACCCTGTCCATTATATCCTGCATCGTAAATATAGGTTCCGTATGAAGTGTAACTACCATCATGTCCTCCGTCACAAACTACCGAACAGCCAGTTGAGTTTCCGGGAATAACAGCCGTATCCTTATAACAATTTGAACCATCTGGTAATAAGGTATATCCTTCCGGACAGGTGGCACAAACTTTGGCCGGCACTTTCCATTTATCAGTGTACTCATAACCCTGTGTAGACAAAATACCACTTAACACAGATATATCTAATTTACCTCCTACGATTGGGTTTTTGAGGGTTACATAAGAGCATAAAGGTTGTGAAAGAATATTTCTTAAACCAGAACGTACAATTTTAGCCTTACCAAGTGTTGTACTATTTAATGGGTTACCGTTACGGTCGATCAGTGAAAATTTACTTTGTGTATAAATAACCCAATATCGGTTATCAGTACTCAAGTCAATGATTTCATCACCAGGCTTGATGATATTATTCAAGCTGGTTTGCTGTACATTACCAGAAATATTTGTTGACAGACCTGAGAGGTAAATACCTTCATTCCTATATGAATGCCCCATTGCATCATACGCCCAGTTAGCGGGTATATTGAGTTGATAAACGGGGTCATCAAATTCATTTTGCGTGCGTGTCATCAATACATCACCAGTTTGCCCGTCCCATAAAATGTTTTCAGTTGTGATGGATGATCCGTTTTCGGTCTTCTTCACTTTATCCAGTATAGCGAAGGTTTGTATGATTTTTATGGTTGATGAGGAGAAATATGCCCGGTGATCATAGTTAGCTCCAAGTCCGGGAAATACAAAAGGGATTGGGAATATAAAAAACAATGCCGCGCCTCCACTTGCCTGAATTCTATATCCCTGATTGTCACTGATTGATTCACGCATATCTGTAAACAGTTCCATATCTTTCCCGATTACCCCATCAACAACATTTCCATCAGGCATCAATAAACTTACACTGTTGTTCAATTTACCGTTTTCTTCATCGGGGTTCAAGGTTTTATATGTGTATTCGACAGAAGAAATGAGTGCTCCTGAAACATTAAACACTGATTGAGCCTTTGGTTTGCCATGCATATCATTATTCTCAATTCGATACCCTTGTGATAATGCGATATTATTTATGATTTTTGACGCAAGAATTTGTAAGATTTTTGAAGAGCCATATTTGGCTTTACTCATTGGTAAGATATCTACCCTTGTAGGGTAATCCTGTGCTGTATAAAATTCATGAACAATTTTTCCAGTGCGGCTTTCAGTTTGTTCTGCGCCAATATTTTTTACCGTCACCTGGCTATACCCTACGCTGGGTGCTGGGTACAGGCTTTCGCAGAAAGGTTCTTCAATATAATAGTAAGAATCAAGTTGTAGTATGGCATTTTTCTTATAAAAAACAGGTTGGTGAAATGGGTTCTCCTCACCCCCCAATAATGGTTCATAACTAGCCACACCACTTGATATATCTAAATTATTACCGTTTGCATCACGAATTGTCTTTTTATATTCAAAAACCTGTGTGTATGTAGCAGTTTTTGAGTCTGCAGTTGCAGATAATTCTTCCCAGGCATCACTGATCTGTATTTTCTGTACACGATGGCCTCCGCCGATTTTATTAAACGTTGGCGACTGTAAACGGATAAATGATTTTCCGGGAATAATATTATCGGCATATTTTCTTCTTTTAGCTATCGGGCCAAAAGAGTTAGGTAATAATTCCTTTAAATTACTCAAAGCACTCCCGAGTGAAAGAATAGCTTTTTTCAGGTCACTTCCCTCATTTTCAAGATTTTCATACCCTGGATATGCATACTTTGGCAGGTTACTTCGTACAAACTGCCAGGCCGTATGTGCAATCGGGTTTACCAGACCAGTGCCTTCCACATTTTCTTTCTGTAATGCTAAAGCTATCCTGGTTGAAGAAATCAATCGCACTGATTTGAATTTTGCATAACCAGGTACAAATTCATAATGTCCTTTGTTGTCAAGATTTGCATAAAACTTGAAATAGAGGTATTGCTCACCATTCAGGTAATGAAAAAGGAACTCTTTTGTTGAATTTACCGGGTATGGAATATCTATAATTAACTCATCTGCACCAATTAATCCCCCTGATGCACCGGGTGCTCCGATGCCATTTACCGGCAACATAATCATGGACCGTTTATTTTGAACATACGCATAATCATCGGCCTCATATGTTACGGCAATACTACCCCCAGTTGGAAGGTTGATCTTCTTAAGCTGCCAGGCAGATACATATGCATCAGCTAAAGATTTATCCTGTGGGGTGTATGGAAATTCTGCATTAGTAAGTCCGGCTGGATTATCCTGTTGATTTTTATACGTACCCCATCTATCATATAATTTATGATGAAACGAAGACAATGGGATACTATCTGAATTATATTCGAAAGAATAAGGATGTACAACTCCTAAAGTACTGTTTCCATAAGTAAAATATATTTTCTTCAGGGTAAGTTTACCGGTTGACCCATTCACGGTATTTGGCAATCCCTGCATCAATGAATAACTGTATTCAAAATGCACCACTTTTATTGGTGTAAGTACTGACAGGTTTCCGTTATGAGCATATACATCTGCTTTAGAAAAAAGCCTGATTTCTTTGAGCCTCTTTAACCGGGAAGAAGTATTTATACCACCCGTTGCAGCAGTTACGCCCAATGCATCATCCCTGTCCTCTACGATAAAAATAGCTACCATTGTTTTTGACTCAATGGAGTGCATATACCAGGATTCTCTTTTACCATAGGAATAATTGGCTTTATCATCTAACCTGTCGCTCAGCATCCCTTCATTGTAATTCGCTTTTCCATCGCCATAGGGTGTTCTCCAGTGATATTCATTACTCAATTTGTGGTAATTGAACTTTACCGCATTCCCCATATCATCATCAGTGATCCCATCTCCTTTTACATCTACATAATCTGGAGAAAGAACAGCGGTTAAAAGGTAAGAGGTTGCATAAGGAGCCATAGTTTGTCTGCTATAATATTTATCCCTACTTACACTATTGGCAGCATTATTAACCGGGTCAGTATAATCTATATAACCTGTTCTTCGTTTAGATGTATCGCCGGTAATACTAAATGTAACATCTTCCTGATAGGTGTTATAAACAGGAATACCATATACATTCCTTGAACCATCTTTCCCTGTAACCATTACTTCTGAAATATGGTGTTTCTTACGATAAGCAGTAGTACGATTTATATTGACGATTTCACTTGTATTGCAGTTCCCCACTGATAACTGATTAACAGGATAGCTTTTAATAGTTTTGTCCATCGCATGAAGAGTCGCCTCTTCTGCGGTGAGGTAGGACATTGGTTCATTTCTTATGGCACGAGTATTTCGGTCTAACTTCGAGTCTGCTGTTATATCAGACGTTCCATACCTATTTTTAAATGCTTTACGCGTTCCTGGCATTGATCCTGTATTACCTGCAAAAGCCACTGCTATGGTACTGTCATTTCCCAATTGTTGGTAATAAGACAAATCTGCTGCTACGGGTTCTCCTATTTTTTTAAAAAAAGCTTTTTCATGGGTAGGGTCAGTAGTGGTTCTTGACTGAAAGTCTCCTTCTTCTAGAAATGAGTTATTTCGTATCCATTTCCCTGTACTATTAGAAGTGTTTTGAAAAAAAAGATCAACACCTGCATCCCAAAAGAGACCTGCGCCTGCTTCCAAACCAACACTTGCATCAGTTCCTTTTGCACTAACCGAAGGATCGGAAAAGACACCATGTGATCCTCGGAATATCTTGTACTGCCCGGACATGTTTTGACCAGTTGCAGTAAACAAGTCGCTCGTGGGTACCGGCACTGGTAGATATTGGATTTCTTTGCTGTATGGTACATCTTTTTCTCTGTTAAAATCCATCAATGCCTGCCTGTCATTTTTTCCCATTTCAGCATACAACATTCCATATCCATTCATTATCCTTTTTTTATCGACCGTACTAATAAACTGTTTGCTTCTATACCCACTTACTCCAAAACCAAGGAACACAGGTGCTATTTGCACCCCTGGTGTAATACTCGCAGAAAAGGAATTACTAACAGTAGGCACGTCGATAGAAGGTGTATAACTAGGTGATGCAAAAGATACAAATGAGTTTCCTTTAGCGAGATAAACGGACTTGTATTCGCCTTTATGAAAAACAGCAGTATTGAATGCCTGAGAGAAACTCATTCCCTGTAAGCCAGATCTGCTGTTATAAGGAAACCCAATACTGGAAGTAAATGTTATATCAGATTGTCCGATTTGTTTCTTCAAAATTGGAAAATTAACTCCTGCTGAAGCTCCGTTCATGGAACTTGAAGAAAGAGATAATGATACGTCAGCAGAAGGTTGATTTGAATTAGCACTTGCTGCACTTGGATCAGCCTCTGTACTATTATTGTTGTAATTAAATACTGAAGACGCCAAATCGCCAATTGATAACCCTGTATTAATACCTACTTTGGTACCAATGCCTCTGTAATTATCATATTCAACACCAATACTTATAGAGGGATTGATTGATAGTGCTGCCAGAACTTCATTTCTCTTTTTTTTAGGAATCTTTCCGCCTTTTTTTCCGGGTATTCCTAAAAAGTCAACACTTATTGTCCCGGTAAGACCTTTTGTGATATGATCCTTAAAGTCAGTTTCTTTCTCCAGCTTATCACTTCCGTTAAAATCATCCGGGAGTCCACGCATTTGTCTGTTCAAAGCCCCAGGCGTAAGACTCCATCCATGCCCAACCCAACTACCTTCATCATCAGGCGAAGCGCCTGCCTGGTAATTAATTGAAACCGGGTAACCATCAATATCTAATAATGGTATATTATAAGAAAAATCTCCTGTGAAAGGATCCACCAGATTGGCGCTACCAACTGCTTCAAAGCCTTTCATTTCTGGTTGTGCTGGTCCTGATGTTAATGCATAGGAAAACGTTGGCAACATCATTTCACCAACCATCACTATCAACAGCAAGCCGGCTATACGTTTTTTCCTTTTAGTATTGTATCTGATAAAACCCATAATTTATAATTTCAGTCGATACGAAAATTTTGTTCCTGCAGATCAAAAAAAATATCGCGATATATTATTTTTTGCGCTGTTCTAGTTTTTTTTATTCCTGAGAAATATAACATGAATGTTATTTTATCCAAATGCCCCGTCTCTACCCTTTCTGCTGCTTGTGGCATTACCTGCACTCCTTCATACTGATAGGTGAAACAAGTACGCATATCTTTATCCATTCGATCTAATAATGCTTTTTCTTTTTTATAGAACTTATTTAACTGGAATGTTGCCTGTATACACAAATTGCTGTCTCCACATTTCCTTTCCTGCACTTCAATATTTACATTTTTTATACTCTTCTCTGCTTTATTTTCATCATTACATGCGATTAAAATAACATAGCAGATTAACCCAACTATTTTTATACACCAATTACTGTTCGTCATTTTTGCCTTTGTATTCAAAAGTCAGGTAAAGTTTTTTCCCTTGTGACATGTTCACCGTTAGAAGGTACTGATGCCCTTTCTCAAGCCCTGTCAGCGATTCAAGATCCAATTCGTACTTATTAAAACCAGCTTGCATATTTAACTTTGGCAATCTCTTAAGCTGTACTTCCTTTTTTGTAAGATCGGCAATGCTATAATCAAGATCTGACACACCATATGGATTGTAAAAAGCAAAACGCAACCATGTATGGGCATAATACACTCCGTCATCTCTGTTATCCTTTAATTCCCGATAACTATCTTTTTCGCTAAGTCTATTTTCTTCCGTGCATTTTACGCGATACTCCCAAATTTCAGATCGTGTTGTTATTAGTTTGCCATTTGTAGCCAATACCTGCCATGCATAACTCTTTCCTTCTTGCAACATTGGGGCAGTAGCAGGAAAATTTAAAGATGATCCGACAATTTTATGTTGCAAAATCACTGGCTTGCTATAGGCAATCGCTTCTGCTTTTAATTGCCCTGGTAGAAGTTCAACTAATACTAAAGTATACTGTGTTCCAGGCACATAGGGCAACGCAGGCTGCCATAGAAAATTTGGTCGTTTATTACAGGAGATTTCTTTTTCATATGGGTTTATCAATTCCAATGGCACCATTCGGGATACTGTATGGTTAAAACAGCTTTCAAAAAAATCGACAGGAGGCGTAAACTGTTTAAATGGTAATAAGTTCACCTCAAAACAATACTCATATTCGCCATCCGGGAACATTCGTGTTTGCCCGATTTGTAATCCGAATGAGTTATTAGCATATACAAACTGACTCTTTTGAAAAATAGTAGCTGGAATTACATTAGCACCTTTAGATAATATAAATGCGGGAGTTCTTACTTTCAACACAATCCCGGCCTTTGCTTCAGTTATAGTAATCGTAAGCTGTGCCGAGACTTCTCCATTGTATCGATTATTCAATGAAACCTTTGCCAATTTATTTACCATTGCTCCATCTGCTACGGCATTAAAGTGTATTACAACCTGCGCACTTGTGATACAACAACTGATAATACATATAAATAGTAAAAAATATTTTCTTACCCTCATTCTCTATTGTATTAAATAAATAAATGAAACATCTACCCTTGACCCCCAAACCGGATAGGGCTGTAATACTTTGATATTTTTTGCAGCATCTACTCCAACATTAATTTCAATTCGTCTTCCCAATTTTCCACTCACTGATTGTTTGAAAACAATTTGAGAATACCAATCGTCAACTGTATTATAATTAAGCGCTGAAGTAAGTTTAACCCCTTTTAAATCATAACTAATACCGCTTTCCAAAAGAAAGGAACTATTAAAGAGGGGCAATGTGCCGGTTTGTAATGCATAACTTAAATTGGTGTTTACAAAAATCTGGTTGGTTCCTTTACTTAAAGCATGCGTTGATGTTAGCTGAATATTTTTATACCTGTCGCTGGGAAGACCAGAAACCATTGTTTGCGTGGTTAAATATGCCAGGTTTACGAAATTAAACAGGTCATTTTTAAGCAGTTTAGATTTCATATTCAAATCAGCAGCCAGACGTTGCGTACGTATATGACTCATCAAGTCTCCACCAACAGTATTACTGCCGGTTGCCGGCTGGTATTTAAGGGCTAAATAATTACTCTTATCAAGTTTCCATCTAACATCAAAAACATGAGACTGATGCTTTGTAACACGCTCTCCAAGATTATATTGACGAAATTTATTTTTTATTACTACGGTTAATTTTTTATTCAGGAAAAGTTTACGAAAGCCGTTAGACAGTTCTTTAGTACCAGGCATCACAAACGAATTTCCTTGATTGCTATATGCTTTTCCTGCATACAGAAACCGAAACTCGTGAGATAAATTCTGGCTTGGAAATTCATTGTTATATTCAACAGACAAGCCGATATTGCTAAAAAAATCGTTGGCATTAAATAAGTTGTTCAACCCAGGCATTGCACCTGCTGTTTGATCGCCAGAGTTTTGCCCCCCCTGCTTCTCCTCGTCTCTTCTTCCCATAGCCGATTTTGATAATTCTGTCAGAAGACTCCCTTTGCTACCTATTTTAATTTTTTTAGAAACAGTAAACACAATGTTTTTTGCAATCGTTCCTGTGATTGGAGACATCATATTATTAATCGTTCCTTGTGAACTTTCGGCAAATGATGCGATCGAGAATCTTGAAAATTCACCCGTATTTGCATCCGATCTTGTAAATCCTAACGACATCATTTGCTGGCTGGCACTGAACTGGGATCCCTGAGCTATTGATTGCTCAGCAACTGACACGAGCTCAGGTAAGCGTCCTGTGACAAGATTAAAACTATTATTGTTTCCCCGGCTTCCTCCAATTGTTTCGAGATTTATTCCATTGCTACGCAATGACTGATTTAATGTCATGGGAGAAACATCGTTGGCTCCCATTCCTGTTTCGAGTCGGTTGATCTTTAGAAATAATTTTTCCAGTTTACGCAATGACAATTTTTCTTTTGCAATCTTTGCAAATACAGCAGGATCTTTAAATATTTCGTCCATTTGCATCTGTTTATCCAACTCCAGTTTTTTTACCAACTGAACTAATCCACTCTCTTCCCATTTTTTCTTAAATTTTACAATTGTTTCTATTGAACGTTGAAGTTTTTTTGTTTTCTCAACGTTATTGATAGCGGTTTCGTAGGCTTGTTTATCTATTAGTTGGCCATTATTTATTTTCTCTTGATATTGGGCAATTGTCTGCTGGTTCTGTAACAACTGTTCGTGGGCATTTTCGCCAAGCAATTGTTTAGTGAAATACCCAACATCCCCCGCTATCAGTTTATCCCAATTGTTCAGTACACTCAACTTATCTTTCATTTCTTTCCCATACTCGGTAAGAATTTTTCCAATTTCAGCCTGAATATCTTTCAAAGCCAGGCTTTTCAGATTTTGTATTGCAGCTATTTTATCTCCCAATAAACTATTAGGATTAATAGACTCCCTAACACGTTTACTCATATTTATTACAAACTGCTCTCTGTCGAATGAAACAATCGGCGCATTCCTGGCTTGCAAAGGATTTAACCATCCTTCCATTCGCTGGTATTGATAACTCGCATTAAAAGGCACATTCGCCAGTGAAGCATTAAAGGAAACCCTCGCCATATCATATCGGGTTTTTGATTGCATTAGGGTTATGTCATCTGTAACAACATTTGAGCGCCCTTCGTATCTAATAATAATGCTATCAATTCGCAATCCGACCCTATTTTGTTTTATCTGACTTTCTAATTGAGCAACTTTTTTTTGAACCACTTCACGATTAAGCAAAATATCGTTTGTATTTCGATTTTGTTTATCAATAGAATCAATAACCCTAAATAAAGGAATGGTATCCTTGAATATATAGGTGTTGGCTATTGCTACGTTACTTAACGCAGACAGTAGAAGCAATACTATAAGTTTACAATTTTTCAAGTAGTAAAAAATATTTTAAATAATTATAATCTTTTCTATCTTAGCTCTAACTAAACTTAATGTTTCAAAATTTTTATTTATGAAAAAGAAATTGTTTTTCCTTTCCTTTTTATTGCTACCTGTTTTCATGTTTGCACAATTCACTTCAAAAAAAGATGCGACATTACCTAAAACAGACACTATTGCTAATACAGTTGATTTAAAACTACAACTACATAGCGATACAGCTCGCGCCAGAATTATTGTATTTGCAAAAGGAGAGTCGGACCAATTTTTAAGCTGGCTTGAAGGGTTTGTAGTGGTGAAAACATATAAGTTTCCCAATGGACAGGTTGCAGGCACCGTTGGAAATCTTGCGTATACATTAAAATGGGAGCTGATAAAACCAGAAGGTATTTTCGATATCAAAGTAATCGAAACGAAAGAAACCGCTACCAATAACGATAACACTAAGTCAAATGCGCCAAAGAAAAAAGAGTAGTTACTATACATTATTTCTTTTTTTCCAATAGTTCAATTCTTTTTTTCAAATTTTCGATAACCCCATCTTGCTCTTGTAATGTTTTTACCAAAATGGGTATTAACGATTGATAGTTGATACCCAATATTTCTTCATACCCTTTCAACTTAGATCCTTCAAGAACAGGGTTCTTGATCAATTTTACAGATTCAGGAAATATTTCTTGTAATTCTTGTGCGATAAACCCATGTTGTTTTTCTGTGGGCAAATTCAAGCTTCTATTTCCTTTTTCATAATCAAACGAAACTGGTCTTAACCGTTTTACTTTAGAAAGCAAGGGCTCTTCGTCAACTATATTTTTCTTTACTCTTAAATCAGAAGTGGTGAAGTAGCTACTAGAGTAAACCACACCATCAAAATATCCTGCATAATTATATGCACCTCCACCAGTTGTTCCATACACACCATAATTAGATGAGGCAGCCCCATACGATCGACCATATACGCCAATGCCGGTCGAACCAGCATAATCGGCTTCCCCATGAACACCTACATTATAGTTAGACCCATAAGATCCAATACCCATAACGCCAATATTATCAGTACTTCCAGTCGCAACCCCCTTAATAGTTGGAATAGAACTATAGGAAGCAGGTGTATTTGTTTTATCGATTACTGTTGGTTTATTAGTTATTGCAGACCAATCAACGCTACTAACTGAACCTGCAGTATTCGCATAAGCAACTCTAACTCCATAACCATGATTTGAAGTAATATTCCAATAAGCTCCATCCCAATTATTTACCAGATAATAAGTACCATTATGAGATTGTGAATACCAAACAGTGGTTGAACCCGCTGTTGTAGCTGTATTTGCATGATCAACCTTGACGCCGTTTCCGTGATTAGAAGTAATATTCCAATAGGTACCGTCCCAATTGTTTACCAGATAATAGGTGCCGTTATGAGACTGAGAATACCATATCGTTTTATCATTCCAGTTTGCTGCTGATCCATAAGAACTTGTAACTATATTGCCATCCACATAGGAGCTCCCATTTACATACATCTTATAGCCAGATGCCGTTGTTGATCCTCCAATCCCTAAAGAATTATTCGAGCGATTCCAGTAAAAATGCCAACCAGTGCTAACATCGTAATCACCACCATTACCAGCCCCATCATACATACCAACTACCGTTCCACCCGCATCATTTAAATGCAATCCTGAATAACCATTACGGCTTCCCACTATTGTAAATGAACCATAAGGAGAGGAACTGTTTGGATAAAAATGTGGCGAACCTCCATATGCTGAAATGCCTGGAGATGGCCAATACAATCCGAATGAACCATTAAATTGTTGCCAGGTATTTGTCTGATAATAACTATTACCAAACTTACCGATATAACTATCATAGTAATACCCGCCTAAGTAACTTGCATGTGTTGCTGAACCCGCTGAATTTGCGTAACGAACTCCTAAATCCGATGGCTCGACCCACCCACTCCCCGAGTAAGCTCCATTATTATACACATACCTTGAATAATCAATATAATTCGGCCCCTCACTCCTATGAGTGGCTTTATCATTCCATTGAGCGGCACTGCCATAATTTGTTGTAACAATATTTGCTCTGGTCCAAATACCATTACCAATAGCCGTTTGGGTTACACCATTTTCCATAACCAACATCTGGTGTCCAAGCCCCGACTTTGCCTGCCCCCCCACATTATCATGCGTCCACGCAAGTCCATATAGCGTTCCGGGATGTGTTCCATCATCTGGTAATTTATAAGCCGGTCCCATGGCGTAAATACCTTGATAACGAGTTGAAGAATAATTACCAATAATGGAATTACCATAATTATCATCTATATAGAAATTACCATTAGCCCTATCTGCCCTTTGAGCATTGGATATAGTTCCTACCCATGTACCATATAATTGCCCTCCGGTTGATCCACTACCATAATTAATTCTGACAGCCCAATTCCCCTGATCGGTTAATAAACCTGCCCCACTACCATCCCAGTAATAATAACTCTTCACTGCTCCTGCGTGATTGTTTCGCAATATCAATCCCCCATAAGCACCTTGTGATCCAGCTATATTCCAGTATGCATTTGAACTTGCATAAAAATGATTGGCTAAGGCCTGATTATATATACCCTCATTTGCATTATTATTACGTAACCATCCGTTAGAATATATATTTCCAAATGAAACATCATTTGTTGTACTTAGCCTTTGGTTTTCTAATGGTTGCCAGTTTCCATAGTTGGGTAAATCATTTGTAAACTGGCTAAGGGCTGTAGGTCTGCCGCTTACATTACCCCATGCAACTGAGCCTGCGGAAGAAGCATAAGCGGCATTACCAGTTATTGAAATTCCCCATACACCGTTGGCCCCACCTCCTGTTAAAGTCGGTGAATAACTTGTATAATTAGTTGATGTAATTAGCGTTTGCCAACTACTCCAGCTATCAGATCCATAAAATGCACTCCTATATAAAAGTTGCCCTGATTCTCCCATATACCATTGACTGTGGAGATGCCCACTTCTGCCATAAATATCTAATATAGTTCCATATCCTGTAGGGTTACCTCCACCTCCATAATTTGAATACTGATCAAACAAGCGTATGCTATTAGGTGTTGTTTGATGGGCTGTTGAAGACCAATTCCATTGATTATTTCCCCAACCAATATATCCTGTTCCAAGGTTTAAAGATGCAAAGGACGGGCTATTGGAAGTACTCAATCTTTGATTCTCCAATGGTTGCCAATTACCATATCCTGGTAAATCATTCGTAAACTGGCTCAGTGCTGTAGGCTTTCCACTTACATTACCCCAGGCAACTGCTCCCGCAGATGAGGCATAACTGGCATTACCTGTAATGGATATGGGCCAAGTACCACTAGCACCACCACCAATTAGAGTTGGAGCATAATTATTATAATTTGCCGCATCAAGCGCCAAATTACCTGCAAAAACAGGACGATGCTCAAAATACCATCTTGATCCGTTATCATTATAGACCCTAGATCCGGCAGATAAATCAGTTCGATATAACTCTAATGCCCAAGGTCCACCGGAAGATGTTGCTAGCTTGAGGGGCTGTTGTGTACCCGTGTTAAAAATTGTGGAACCAGTAACTGTACCTCCCGAAAGTGGTAGATAATTTCCTAGATTACTGGCTAAAGCATAAGAGTTATTATCAATAGTACCGTCAGCTTTCAAAAATTGGCTAGATGTACCGCTGGGAATTCTAAATCCACTTGCTCGAGCATATCCGTTTATCTGTAATTTATTTATGCCGTCATCTGAAATAGTCCCAATTAAAACTGTCTCTGGTTTTACAATCATACCTGCATTCGTAAAATTCCCTTGCAGATATGTCATTGATCCTCCCAATGCCACGGTTCCGTTAGCATTGATCTTTAATTGCGTACTACCATTATTGTCTGAGCCCGCTGTTGCACTTGGCCATAAACTTCCACCAATCCCTGTGGGCATAAATCGAAATTGGCCCTCATTACCAGCAAAATAAAAAAGACCTGCTCCACCATTATTTCTGTATCGGAATCCTGCTCCGTCATAATAAGCATTATCCCCAAACCATGTATTGTTTAATGAATAGGATTGAAATTCTAATGATCCCGTTCTGATTTGCGGAGCACTGGTACTATAAGCTGGCATATCCAATCGAAACTGAGGTGCATTTGTGCCTATACCCAATCGTTTATTAATATTGTCCCAATAAAAGTTATCATTATCCTGATTGATGACTGTTCCATCATAAAACAAAACAGAACCTTGCAGAAGACCATTAAATACAGGCTTAATCGTTAAAGTATCTCCTCCTATCAAAAAGCTGCTATCATTCAGTTTTATAACTGCTTTCCTGAATTCTGTTCTGCCTAATCCTTTATTAAACAGGAATCCTTTTATATTACTGGTGCTGTTTTCTACTATCAGTTCGGCTGTGCAATTATCATTGTATATCCGAACACTATCGGCTTTTATTTTATGGGTAAACTGTGAAAAAGCGATTGCGGGAAGCAATAAAAATAGCGTACCATAAATGCACACATAGGACAACTTAATTTTCATAAGATGCAGATAGTTTAGCTTATAGTAAAACCTTTATACCCAAAGCCCTATCCTTAGGCCAGAATTTACCGGAATGCGAAAAGGCAAGAATATTTAGGTAAAAACAAGTCCGCTTTACTAATCGTTTTTAAACTGATCAATAAAAGCATTTTGTATTCATTTAGGGGGGAGTATGAATACTTATATATCAAATATAGCAGATATATTTTCTGGAACAAATTTATTTTGCACATTTAGTAAAAAGTAACACCTAGCCTCCGAAACGACACCATATCCCACTGCCACTTCCTATACTAAAATTGCAGCCATTATCCCAGTTTACTGTAGTTATCAGCACAGTATAACCATCCGCATTCAATCCTGTTGATACACTCAAATTAGTATCTTTAACCTTCACATCTGTTCCCACACATCCCGATCCTCCATAGTTGGCACTATTTTCAACCTTATAATTGGAACTTGTTCCTGAATAAATAGTGACTGATGATGTTGTATTTGCTCCATTATCAGCACACCATTCAAACTGAACAGTTATATCACCTGAAACCGGTACGTTGGATACTGCATTTAAATAAACATCCGTACAACCTATTCCTACCGTACCAAAAATATTGATTGTGTATACCGTTTTAGGGGTTACCCCTGATTTAGTTATATACTGACTGTTCCCCTTTGCTGACAAACCTGTATTAGTGGGATCTATATAAACCCATGACAATAGTTCTGCTTTGGTTACATACTTTGATCCCGATGGTATGGTTGCATCGATCTTTTGCACAAGGGCTCCTGTTGAAATTCCATTTAACAGGTTATCCCTGCTGATATACTGGTTGGCCGACAGCCCTGCCCAGGAATAAAAATACAGTCCACTTGCCAGCGTACTCGCGCTTAGCAATATTACCAGACTCAAAAATATACGGCTATAAAAACTATTGCTCATTACTTATCTTTTAATTTTTCAATCGTCTCTTTCAACTCTTCTATCTTTTTTTCAAGGCTCTGTATTTTTCTCGTGTTTTCGTCAATCAATACAGAATGAACCATATTATAGTTGACTGCATAGGTGTTATTTTTAGTTACAACAACTGCTTCAGGAATGAGCTTCTTTAATTCCTGGGCTGAATAACCATATTGAACACCAACTCCTTTATTTTGATCCTTCCAAGTATATGACATTACATTTACTTTATCAGATATACTTGTCTTTACTTGCCTGTTTATAATATCTTTTAACCTTTCATCTGAATCAAACGCACCATTTGTAAATGTACCTTGATTGAAGGTTACATTACTTGTAGTATTTAAATCCTGATTAGCGGCTCTGTAGGCTGCTGTATTAAGACCTAAAAACGTCTGTACACCAGCAGCTGAAGACATTCTCAAATAATCATCTCCTTGTTTTGTAACTATTCCAGTTATTGACCCTGCAACTTCATTAGTTGGTGCATATTCGATGTAACTCTGCGTTGTAAAACCACTACTATTCCTTAGGACTATACTATTTGCTGTTGCTGTAACACTCGCTGTAATAGTAGCACTGTTGGCTTGATTTACTATTGCTCCAGCAGTAAATGAAGAACCTGTACCTGTTAATCCTGTACCAGCACCAGAGAATGAAGATGCTGTTACACTACCGTTAAAACCTGCATTACCTAAATAATCTACTGCAAATTTCGAGGAAGTTGTTCCACCATACCATACCAATGGACTTGTTGAACCTGTATTATAATTAAAGTCTATTGTTCCCGAACCATTTGAAGTTATCCTCGCAGATGTATTTGTAACATAGATACCGCCACTGACTACTAAAGCCGTAGCAATAGTCACATCATCTGTACTATGATTAATTGATATAGCATCTCTGCCAGTTCCAATATTATAGATGAAAGCTCTATTCGAGGTTATAGCACCAAATTGGAAATTTCCTACTGTTACCCCATATCCAGACGGTAAATTGATAGAATTAGTAAAAGTAGCTATACCTGCTTTGGTCATTGAAAATATATCAGAACCGTCCGCTTGGAATTTATAGTAAACTGTTCCTGTGCTACCCGCTGTTTGATTATTAAAACTCCAAAAACCAGTGGCTGCGGAATAGTCCATTATACCTTTAAAAGAACTTGAACCTAACTCAATAGTACCAGTATTAGCACCTGTAACAGACCTGATTGTGGTAGCCTGAAGTGTACTACTAAATGTTGCTGCGCCAGATGCTTTTAAAATAGTTAGTGCGTCTGCGTTTAAAGTTCCCGAATAAATATGATAATCACTGTTTGAACCACTAATCCCTGTACCTACATACCAATCCTGTGAGCCATCAGTTTGATACTGTATTGCGGCGTTTGATGATGTATTAGCACGATTAATGAATAAACTTGGAGATGTAGATGTTAATGTAAAATTTCCAGTAGTTGATAAATTGCCGCTACTGTGAGTTAATGGACCGTTACCAATATCACTTGCACTTGTCCAAGCTGCAAATGTACTAGAAGTACCTGTACCTTTTACAGTACCTGCTGAACCATCTGTTGCTGTAAGTGTAGTACCATCGAAAGATAGACCACTACCAATTACCATTGAACCAACTGTACCTGATGAGTTAGCGTAAACTATACGGTTTCCTGAACCTGCAAGATTTGTAGAAGTAATAACACCAGTGCTACTTAAAGTAAATACATAAGCACCAGAGGAATTATATAAATACATTCCCGAACCAGTTGAAGCATCAGAACCAAGCTGCCAGTTACCTCCTCCGCTAAAAGCATTAAATTGAAGTCCTCCACTTGATGTGGTTATAAATCTACCTCCTGTTGTTACAGTATTACTAAATGCAGCTGCTCCTGTTGAGTGGTTTAAGTTTAAGACATCTGTCGCTAAAGTTTCACTATAAATTCTATAATTATCATCAGCAGGATTTTCACGTAATCCTACAAACCATTTAGGGGAGCCATTTGTTAAATGATAAACTCCCGAATAATCTGATGTGGCAGACCTGTTTAAATTTATGCCTCCTGTATTATTGGTTATACTTAAACCTGTTGATGCAATCGTATTACTAAATGTAGCGGCTCCTGTACCTGCTATTGATAGTTGAACCGTTCCGTTTGTTATCAGCCTTACTGCTGTTGCCCCGGTTGTCCCTAAATTCATATTAGCGGCTCCATCTTCACTTAAATACCCTCCGTTGCCAAATGTAATAGAACGGGCAGGGCCGGTTATATTTATATTGTTAACAAAGGTTGATACACCAGTAGATGTTATAGTTAACTTAGTTGTTAGCCCCCCACCCAATTTAGTTTGGAAATATAAACTGGCATCTCCCGTACCTTCCAAATCCCCCCCAATTCTGCCCCAGTTAAAAGACCCATCGTTGTTTGAAAAGTTTATATAGGGCAAATCGTCATTGTTAATAGCTCTAACATTTAAGGCACCTAAAAAAGTGCCTGTGCCAGTAACTGTTAAGTTACCAGCATCAGTTAAAGACATTCTTGCAGCACCACTACTACCATCAGTGTTCTCTCTGAAAAATCTTAAAACCCCACTGCTATTATCTATGTTCCAACGATTTTGCCCCGGTGAAAGAAAAGCAATATTTGGACTTTCTGGACCTGACGATGGTATTAATAATATTCCTCCAGTTGCTCCATCTGTAAATGATGCACTCGTACCTGTTAAAGTACCTGTAAGATTCATTGCGCCATTTTGAAACCATGTGCCTATTGCTGTGCCAGCGTTATTACTAACAATTAAATCACCGCTCGTACTTGCCCCAATATATATATTAGTAGATGCAGCTGAACGGTTTAAACCTATACCATAAGGTGTTGAAGTACTTGAGATTATCCTTGTATCAGCAGTGCCGTTTCCAACTGTTAAGTTTCCCCCGAAAATACCTGAACCAGTCCATGTGTTATTACCTGATGCGTCTATGATATAACGTGCGGTATTATTTGTTCCAAAATTCAAACTTCTCTCGCCTCTTGCATTAAGACCAAATGTTGCATTTCCACCACTTCCAAATATCTGCGTTGCTGTACCTATATCAGCAATCGCTGTTCCATTTGTGCGCCACTCTATGTACCCTCCGGTCGAAGTGTTTGAGTTTAATACTCCTATAACTCCATCTACATTATTAACAAACAATTTTTCCCCGGTCACTGCTCCACTAAACGTTCCACTCGTTCCGTTTAATACACCTGTTAGTGTTCCTCCAGTCAAAGGCAAATACCCAGTTAATGACGAGGCTGTTAAATACGTACTATTATCAACCGTGCCATCTGCTTTCAAAAACTGAGTTGAAGTTCCAGATGGAATTCTAAAACCACTGGCTTTTGTATATCCATTTACCTGTAATTTATTGGTGCTATCATCAGCTATTGTACCAATCAATACTCCTGTAGACTTTACAATCATCCCCGCATTTATAAAATTGCCCGGATGATAAGTCATAGAACCCCCTAGTGCAACAATACCATCAGCAGTAATCTTCATTTGCGTACTTCCATTATGATCAACTCCGCCTGTAGCACTTGACCAATAAGTACCAGCTACACCATTTGGCATAAATCGAAACTGTCCCTCACTACCCAAAAAATAAAAAAGGCCAGCGCCTCCATTATTGCGATACCGGAATCCTCCTCCATCATAATAGGCATTATTCCCAAACCAGGTATTATTTAACGTGTACGACTGAAACTCGATGGATGCTATCCTGATCTGTGGAACGGTTGTACTATAACCGGGCATATCCAATCTGAACTGTGGGGTATTGGTTCCTATACCCAGGCGCTTATTCGTGTTGTCCCAAAAGAAATTAGCATTATCCTCATTTATCTCGGCTCCATCATAAAACAACACAGAGCCTGCTGACAAACCATTAAACACGGGTTTAATGGTCAAGGTATCTCCTCCAATCAAAAAACTACTGTCATTTAATTTTATTACAGCTTTCCTGAATTCAGTTCTTCCCCTTCCCTTATTAAATAAAAAACCGCTGATATTACTTGTACTGTTTTCTACGATCAATTCTGCTGTACAATTATCATTAAAAATTCTCACACTATCCGCTTTTATCTTATGCGTAAACTGGGTAAGCGCAATCAAAGGAGATAATACGAAAAACACTCCCAAAATGATTGCTAGAAGTGAAGTATTTTTTTTCATAAAATGCGCTTGTTTAAATTTATAATGGTTCAATATTAATTCTCCCCACTTATCTACTTATAAAGTTGTAAATATTATAGCAGTCTTAGTTTTTTTAACCAATAATCTTGCATCACCTTGCACTTATTTTTCAATCGGCAGAACCTAAAAAAAATACTCACTCCTTTTATCGAAAATGATTTTATGGGTTAATAGTGGCTGTTACATATAGGTTACCCCCAGGACCAAATGTTCCTGTATCAATATCTGTATCCGTGTTGTTAGAATTGTAGTAGGAATAGCCTCCGGTTAAATTTAGAATATTTGTATAGCCGTCAATTCCTAAACGGGCGAGGTATACACGGATAGTATCCCCAGCGTTGTATGAAAATGAACCAGAATCAGAAAAGCCTCTGCTAACTACAATAACACCATTTTTATATATATACATATTTGTATAAACAGACCCTGCAGCATTATCAAATGTCCAGTACAACGTAAATGAACAACTAGATGTAGCGGTTATGTTATTATCACTTCCCACAAATATTGGCTTATTCCCTGTAGAAGTATATAACCACTTTCCACTGTTAATATAATTGAATGGATAATATACATTTCCTGAAAATGAATATAGTGTTGCTCCGGCATCCAAAGATGCACTCGAGCTATAAACAGTTATTGGGTTACCCCTCGTTCCAACGCAAGCTTCTTCAGCAGATGCCCAACCTCCAAAGCCAGGATGTATGTATGATAAGTACACCGTATGATTATAAATTGGTGTACATGTATGGCAATATCCATACCAGTCAGTCAACTTAACCGGACCAGTCGCAGGAGGCAGGTGTGGGCTATAGGGATTTAGTGGCGCATAAGTTCCAAGTCTCGCTTGGTGCAAGGAAAAGTTTGCTTGAGCCGGCACTCCTAGTTCCGCCCTGATCATATTCATCGATATTTCACCAGAAGTGGGCAGACCAGTGAATTTAACATGCTTATATGAAAATGACACACAAAGTATCAGCAGTAAAACACTTAGTAACAAGCTATTTTTTTGTCTTAAGCTTTTCGATTTCATTTTTTAATTCTTTAATCGCTTCAACAAGTATTGGTATTGTCTTATGATACATTATCGCTTTACTACCATCTTCTCGAATTGTAACAACTCCAGGGAGGTCTTTAAATAATTCATAAATCTCTTCTGCATTTAAACCTAAATCTTTTGTCCCAGCCGCATAAGTTGATTGCTGACTGTTCCACTCAAAACTATATCCTCCCATTTTACCCAGCAGCTCTACTGCATTACTGATTGGTTTCATATTATTTTTAAAACGAGGATCGGAAGAGTAATAAGCAATAATATCTCCTGAAGATCTTATCAGTGTGGCATCGATTGTAGCAAACTGAACATTACTTGACGTATTCAAGTTCTGGTTAGCAGCTACATAAGCTGCTGTACCAAGTCCTAAGAATGTTTGTATATGAGCAGCAGTTGCAGCATAATAAACACCTCCTCCAGCATAACCCAGCATATAAGTATCAATCGAAGAACCAGACCCATAAGTAATGCCGTTCCATTGTGTACTATTTGCCGCACTACCTGATATATTTATTGGCCATGTACCCGTTGCACCAACTCCTGCAAGTGTAGGTACGTATGAGTTAAAGTTATCGCTGGCTAAAAGTGTTTTCCACGAAGTCCATGAATTACCAGATGAAGCTTCATAGTTCCCAAATCTTACTTGCAAACCAGTGCCGCCTAAACTTGGTGCATAGGGAACATACATCTGTAATGTCGCACCGCCACCACTGTAAGTTCTTGTAGTTATCACAGTTCCATAACTTTGCCAACCGTCTGATGGCTGAACAAAAGAAGACTGTATTCCTAACCAAAAATCATTAGGTAAAGCAGAAGCGTATTGGGTATAATTATTAAGAGCGGTTAAATAATAAGCATCATTACTCCTTAATCCGCTTGCATATCCTATAAGCCCTGTGCCTGCACCAGAGAAAGAATTAGCTGTCACATCACCAGAGCCATTAACAACAAATTTATCTGTAAGTGTATATGATGCGCCTGCAGTAACAGAGCCATTATAAGTTGCCCAAGCTAAAGTAGAGCCTGTCATAGACATAAAACCTATACCGCCGCTGTGAGTATATTTTGCGATCGTGTTACCTGCTGCATTCCATTGCATGTTAGACGTTATATAAGAATCATACGCATCTCTATACATAACACCAAACCCCCCGGCAGTAATATGAGAATACAAAGCAAAATAACTTGATTGTGGACTTACTCCACGAAACATTGCAACTGCTCCATTATCAAATGCAAGAGCATCTACATAAGCTGATCCATTCCAAATTTCAATCTTCCTATTTGTACCATATATTCTAAGGTTATTGAATGTTCCTAAAGCATCAGTCCCCGATACGTTTAATTGCGATGTGATGTTAACTAAATTAAAACCTAAACCTAAATTCAAATAGTCTTCTTGACTTCCCTCGCTTAAAATTGTTCTGTAAATACTTGAACTTGTTTTTAAGCGTAAAACTTTATTATCTAAATACAAATCGCCAGTTAACGAATTTCCGCTACCTGCTGTCAATGGTAAATATGATGTCGCTGTATAGGCATTAGAACCAAGCCCAAGAAATGTACGTGTTTCAGATTGAGTTGCAGGATGCCACTTACCATCTGTTCCGTAAAGTAAAGATAGATAAGGTGATGGTGCTGCAATCGAACCATCATAAATATTACCATTCCATTGTGTACTATTTGTTGCCGTTGCTGCATTGCCGCCAATACTAAGACTACTTGCTGTACCTGTAAGTCCTGAACCTGCACCCGAAAAAGAAGACGCCGTAACGATGCTACTAAATGTGCCACTCGTCCCATTTAATGTTCCCCCAATTGTCATATTACCATTGAAATTGCCGTGATAACTATATAATGTAGCCCATCGCAAAGAAGGGGAGCCGAAGTCGTATGTTGCATTGATTGCCGGCAATAAGTTTCCAGTTAGTGGGTATGATGCACCTGCTGTCAGAGGTAAATAAGCAGTAGACGTATAAGCATTAGAGCCAAGTGCCAAAGCTGCTTGCAAATTCGGGATAGTCAAATATTCATAACGACCATTTGATACATTAAAAGCAGGTACACCATTTGCATCGTTACCTGCCATTGATACACTAAAATTAGCAGCGCTACCTCCCCATGCGGTTGCGGTTGCTGCATTACCTGTTATACCTATTCCCCATGTGCCTGATGCTCCTGTTCCCGTAAGTGTTGGGGCATACGAATTGTAATTATCTGATGCTAAAAGTGTTTTCCATGAAGTCCATGAATTACCATTATTTATGTCATAATTACCAAATCTAACCTGCAATCCAGTACCTCCATACGAAGGACTGTAAGGAACATACATCTGCAAACTACCGCCCCCCCCTGAATATGATTTTGCTGTTATAACACTGCCGTAATTAGTCCAACCTTCTAACGGTCCAACAAATGACATCATTAAAGAATTATTATATGCGCTTGGAGTTCCTGAGGCAGACCAGACATAACTACCAAGTGTATTTAATTCATAGGCTTTTTGCGCAGTAAAATTAGAAGAGTATCCTGTAAGTCCTGTGCCTGAACCAAAGAACGAAGCGGCAGTCATAGAACCAGAAGTATAAGTAGACCCTCCATTCGAATTATGATAAAAAGTTAAAGTACCACTATGGTTTTTTACTACCAATCCTGGATCTGCGGGTATCCCTGAATAAGCTCCATAAAGTATAACTGATCCGCTTCCCTCACCTGGCACAGTTATTTGGCCTATTGTACCAGAAGTTCTAAAAGAAGCCGCAGTAACTTGATTGCCAAATACAGCATCACCCGTCGTTAATATACGTGCAATTTCACTCCCATTGCTTTGAAAGACATGATTGAAATTATTCTGTGCATTGTAAATTAAGTTCCCTTCATTATTAATAATACTGGTTTCGGTTGTGCTGCTCCTCTCTATGGTAAGCTGCCCCTTTAAATTAACTGTTCCATTTACTTGCAAGATATCGAAACCATTATCGATAGTAGTCCCAAGCAACCAACGTCCTGTGGAAGTAATCCGTCCACGTTCAGCAGAATTTGCATAAAAACGAAGATTCCCCACAGCATTTTCAGCGTATATTCCTGCTTCGGATTGGCCTGCACCACTGAATAATCCAATACCACTTCCATCAGGAGCAAAATACCATTTCTGCGTAAGAGAACCTATCGAAGCAACATCACCTCCCCCCACCACAGAAAATTTATTTAATGGACTATTCGTTCCAATGCCTAAACGTTTATTTATATTATCCCAAAAAAAATGATTATTATCCTGATTTATGCTAGTTCCATCATAAAATAATGCCGAACCCGCCTGCAGACCATTGAATACAGGCTTTATAGTTAATGTATCGCCCCCTATCAGAAAACTACTATCGTTCAACCGAATTAATATTTTCCTGAACTCCGTCCTACCTGCTCCTTTATTAAATAAAAATCCTCTGATATTACTGGTGCTATTTTCTACAATTAGTTCTGCGGTACAATTATCATTGTAAATGCGTACACTATCAGCCTTTATCTTGTGTGTAAATTGACCAAAAGTAGTTGCATAAAAAAAATTACTACATAAACCACACAGACATACAAAAATTGTTTTCTTTTTCATAAAGCACCCTTTAAATTCAACTCTATAAGAGTTTACATTAAATATTACTAATTCACTCTACTTACATAGAACAGTCAAATTAACAAACACCTAATTTTTTTTTGGGGGGCTACATAACAAATATAATAAATATAGAAAAAAACAAGCATATTACCTATTACATAATTATCTCAATACGACGTCAAGCCTTAATAACTCCGCTTTATTGTTTTGAACATAATTCTTCTATCAGAATCGACAAGCCTGAAAAAATTTGGTATTGAATTATGAGCTCACAACTAATATTAAATGGCTATTTTTTTGTGAAATTAAGAATACAGACTACTAATAAAATAAGGTTAGAGCAATAAAACTATTTTTGAAGTCGTTTAATTGCTTCTTCCAAAAGTTTTAATCGGTTATTTAATTCCTTATTAGATTCAACTAGTATAGGTATAAGCTTATGGTACATGATAGCTTTACTACCATCCTCTCTTATTGTAACTACTCCGGGGTACTCTTGAAATAGTTCGTATACTTCCTCGGCATTTAAACCCAGGTCTTTTGTTCCATCCTTATATGCAGTTTGTTTGTTATTCCATTCAAAAGAGTAGCCACTTAGTTTTTCGAGTAACTGGGTAGCATTTCCTATTTTAACCATGTTGTTTTTAAACCGTGGGTCAGATGAGTAGTAAGCAATCACATCACCCGTAGACCGTATAAGGGAACCATCAATAGTTGTAAATGTTACGTTACTACTTGTATTCAAGTTCTGGTTAGCCTGCACATATGCTGCTGTATTAAGACTAAGGAATGTTTGGAGTGCTGTAGCATTGTAACGATAAATATTATTGTTTACATCCTGCGCAATTACAGATTGAATTGTTGCAGACTGAATAGAAGTTGAGATGTTATTTGCATAGCCACCAAGAAAAGAAACTGCACCTGCTGTTAAGCTGCTTGCAACTCCTGTCAAACCACTAGCTGCACCAGAGAATGAAGTTGCTGTTACATTAGAAAGTCTAATATCTGGTGATGTAGAAACTACTACTGTGTTGAATGATGATTCTATTGATATTTTCCAATCGGCACCTTGATAGGCACCCGCAGCCCTAAAACCTGATGTAAAATCTACCACACTAATAACTGGGTAAATCCAGACCGTATTGATTTCACCTATCCACACACAGTCATTAGTTCCATCATTCCCGAATCTTACATTCAATGGAATCGAATTAGCACCACCTAAAAATGTAGCAGAGTAATTATATGCACCAGCATCGTATGAGTAGTTACCTATTAAGTACTCAGAGGTTTGGTGTTGAGAATAGTTATAAATTCTAACTTTCATTGTCCACATTGGATTAGACGCTCTGAAGGGAAGTTTAATTTTTATTGCACCTGTTGAGCCATCATCTGAATATGATGCGCCTTTGGGTGCGTATGCAGTAACAACACTGTTGGGAGAACCAACTGCAACACCCATGCTTGTAAATCCATTTGCATTAACCAAGCCTGGTGTATTAAGCGAATGTGTAAATTCTATATTTGAAGCAGTTATTGTCATACCTCTAGTCCCATTCCAATTCTTCAAATAAATATTACTACCTGAAGCACCAACAAAACCATCATTTGTGACTGTTCCATCTGAGTATAACCGAATATTTCCACCTGCATTATTTGCATATATAGCACCACTAGCAGAAATAGTAGATGAGGTAGTAATAGCGCCATTATTGTATATAGTAAGTGGAACTGAGTTTTTATCTACATCAAATATTCTCAGTGCAGGCACTACAATATTAGGAGTTGATGCTCCGTCTGTTGATTTTACATTAAATCCATACGATGGAGAATATAAACCACTACCGTTATCAAAGTACCCTAGGTATATTCCATTACCTCCGTAAGTTCCACCTCCCCCACTAGAGGCTAAGAAATTTGGCGTTGCACTTGAACCATATACTCCATCAGGTGTATATGTACTGTAGGCAGAAAAACCTGATAGAGAGTAACCAGACCCCCCTGTATGAAGTGTCTTAGTTGGATTGTCTATAGCAATCCCGAAGTTTCCACTATATCCCTTTATGATTGCATTTCTTCTCATGGCCGAGCCCGTAAAGCTGCGAAACTCTAGGTCACCATATAGTTGCCCAGATTCACTTGGATATGTAGCGTCTAAATAACTAACCGCGCTATTTGGGTTGTAACGCATCTCCATTCCACGACCACTCGCCCAATAACTTCCAACTACAGCATCATTTGTAGCAACTGTACTAATAGCTTTTATAAAAGGGCTTGAATGCTGTACTAGTAGATCACCCGTTAAAGTTCCTCCTGCCAACGGTAAAAAAGCAGTTGAAGTGTAAGCATTAGACCCAAGTCCTAAAAATGTTTGCACAACGCTTGCTGTTGCTGGTCGCCAATCACCTGTTGGACTTAATGCCATCATGTAGCTGTTAATCGACGGGGTTGTAGTGTATGTAAACGTGTATGGCCCACTTGACCCGACACCCCAGTAAGTTGCATTAGTAGCTGTTGTAGCAGTAGCAGCGTTACCAGTAGTATTTATATTCCACGTTCCTGAATTATAAACTATTGGTGTATTATTGAATCTCGGTGCAACAGCAAAGTCTAAAATACCGTTCGAACGGTTTATAGAGAATATATTCCCTAAATAAGCACCTGCATCATCATAACGTGATAGATACATATTTGAACCTCCATTACTTCCCGGCTCTGCTCCAATAACATACATATCCCATCTAAGGCTACCGTTAGTTGTCCATAGCAATTCTCGATAAGCAAAATCTTGCCCTGATATTGAAAAAATGGGTGCTTTTACTGTATTAGTAAACGTAGCAGCGCCAGTTGATGCAATAGCAACCCTTTCATTCCATGATGTTGAATTACTTCTACTTTGAATTGAATAGTTATACGCACTTGAACCATCAAAAACTGCCTGTGTTCTCCACCCATACCCATTACCTGCACCATCGGCAAATATTTCTATACCTCCGTTTGATGAAATGGTGCTACTACCTTGATTTATAATTAAGTTACCTCTGTATGTAGGCGTTGTTCCACCTCTTTCACTTATTGACACAAAACCATTTGTGTCGTCTATTGTTAACCTGTAAGCACTATTTACATCATCATAAACTATATAATTACTGTTATTAAAGCCTGTACTAAATTTAGCATTAGCTCCATCAGCATACCTCAATAATGAATTAGCACCACCTCCAGGACCATGTAAAGTGGCTATCCTATCAGAAGCTACTAGAGATAGTACAGGATTTGAATAAGTTGTACCGCCACTAAGTGTTGATGGAGTTATTTGTAAAGAATTTGAAAGGGTGTTATCCTTTTCAATTGCCCAGTTTACGGATGTTGCTGCAGTGCCACCACGTAACTCCATTCTGTTTGCGTTCTGTACACCAGTATTAGTAAGTATTAGTGAGGTTCCACCAATAGTTGTTGAGGCTTGTAGAGTATTAATGAATGTACCAGCACCACCGGGCGATATATTAAATAATGATGTCGTATAATTTTGTGAAAAAGAAAATCCCTTACCAGTCGGCACATTAAATAATTGGTAATCGCCTACAGCAGTACCAATAGTATTAACCCCACTTCGTATTAAAGAACCCGCACCCCAAGTGTTATCATATAGTGCTATATAGGGCTGCGCTCCAAAAAAATAAGCCGTACCATTAACCTGAATTCTATCTGTTAAGTTGTCGGTGGTTGTTCCAAATAACCAACGACCTGACGAAGTAATTCGACCACGTTCATTGTCACCATTTGTTGCGAAAGCTAATCCCATATCCCCTATTACCTGTAACTGAGCATGCGTGTTTGCTCCACTATAATTCGGATTCAATAACAATGATTGGCCTGTACGTGTAAAATATGAGACCCCGACTGCCTCAAAAACTCCCAGTGGAGTTTTCGTACCTACCCCAAGTCGCTTATTTATATTATCCCAAAAAAATTGATTGTTATCCTGATTAATGCTAGTACCATCATAAAATAACACTGACCCTGCTTGCAGACCATTGAATACAGGTTTTATGGTTAAAGTATCGCCCCCTATCTGGAAACTACTATCGTTCAATCGAATTACTGCTTTCCTAAACTCCGTTCTGCCAGCCCCTTTATTGAACAAAAAACCTCGGATATTACTCGTACTATTTTCTACAATCAATTCTGCTGTACAGTTATCATTATATATACGTACACTATCAGCCTTAATTTTATGCGTAAACTGTGATTTCCCAAAAAAAGGGAACAACAAGAAAACTGTACAATACAGACCAAACAGGATAAGTTTAGTTTTCATAAAAAAAGTTGTTTTAAAAAAATAATCTGGCGATCTTATAACAAATCAATAGTAGATCACTCTCTGTCAACTCAAAAAATAGGTTTAGCTACCAACTTAGCTATGATCAATAAACCATAGTAATCATCAGGGGGAATACCAATACTTATATGCCAAATATAATAGATATATTTTACATCCTTTCATTTTAAATAATAAAGGCATATGCCCGATATGGACATATGCCTTTATTATTTAAAATTTTCAATTTACAGTTTATCTACTTGAGAGACAAGCTCAGTGCTTACTTCTACTTCTTCTTATACTTCAAATTCAATCCCTTAATCACATCCAGTGTAATATCATACGCTGAATCTTTGTAGTAAAAAGCCAATGATTCAGAATTGTTTCCTACTATGAATGCATAACCTTTAGAAACATTATATTCTTTCAGAAAATCGCTGATCTTCTGACGTACATCCAGCATTTTTTTCATACTCTCATCCTGCATCTCATTATTCATCATCTGCTCTTTGCTGTTGTATGTTTTTTCCATCTGCATCAGCTCTTGCTGTTTGCTGTTTACTTCTGCCTGTGTCATAGTTTGGGCAGTGCGTTGCAACTCCTGGTATTTGTTAGCGAATGCTTCTTTTAACTGGTTTAACTGACGACCATTCTCCTGAGCTTTGGCCTGGATAGAAGTGCTTACCTCTTTGTAATAATCAAAATGGGCTTCAATAGAATCTATTTCAAAATAGGCAATCCTGAAATCGCCCTTAGGCACATCTTTGCTTCCCGAAACAACTCCGGTTTTGCTATTGCCTGACGAAGAAAACTGCAGGTAGAACAATACACCTACTGCAATCACTAAAACAATATTCAAACCAATCGTAAAATTTTTCATGTGTCAGTTTTTATGAATAATAGTCACCTTTAATTAGCCAGTAAACATTTCAGTTGATACCAACTTTGTAAAGGCATTTTTCATGAAGTGAATTTTAGATAATAAAATTAAACCCTTTTATACCCGGTTGTTTTTTCCGGCGACAAGATTAACAATAAATATCAGAATACAAAAACCTCGAATAAGTAACTGAATGGGTACCTGAAAAAAAGTAGGAAGCTTTCACTTCCTACTTTTAACATTTATATCCATTTTAACGGATGCTTATTCATCATCATCAAAGCTCATCGCTTCGCGGGTAGTTGCAAGCACTTCGTACTCTTCCTTACTTCCTACAATCATGTTCTCGAACTCTTTTTGTCCAGAACCGGCAGGAATCAGGTGACCAGTGATTACATTCTCTTTCAGACCCAGCATAGCGTCGGTTTTACCCTGGATAGCTGCCTGACTGAGTACCTTGGTAGTTTCCTGGAACGACGCAGCTGAAATCCAGCTTTGTACACCCAGGGAAGCTTTGGTAATACCCAACAATACCGGTGTAGCTGTTGCAGGTTTAGCATCACGAACTTCAACCAGTTTTCTGTCTGATCTTCGGAGGATTGAGTTTTCTTCCCTCAATTCGCGCAATGTAATGATCTGACCTGCTTTCAGTTTGGTGCTTTCGCCCGCATCTGTTACTACCTTCTTGTCGTAGATTCTATCGTTTTCTTCGATAAAGTCAAAGCGGTCTTCCAGATCTTCCTCCAGGAATTTAGTATCCCCGGCGTCTACGATTTCCACTTTCTTCATCATCTGGCGTACGATCACTTCAATGTGCTTGTCGTTGATCTTTACACCCTGTAAACGATATACTTCCTGAATTTCATTCACCACATACTCTTGTACTGCGAATGGACCTTTGATAGCAAGGATATCAGCCGGAGCAATTTGTCCGTCAGACATTGGAGTACCTGCTTTTACGAAGTCGCCATCCTGTACAAGGATCTGACGGGTTAATGGAACAAGGTATTTCTTCACCATACCATCTTTCGATTCTACGATGATTTCTCTGTTACCACGTTTTACGTTACCAAATGCAACCACACCATCAATCTCACACACGATCGCAGGATTACCTGGATTACGTGCTTCAAACAATTCAGTTACACGAGGCAGACCCCCTGTGATATCTCTCAGCTTACCGAGGATACGAGGAATCTTAACCATTACATGTCCGGCTTTCACTTCATCACCTTCTTCTACAGCGATGTGTGAGCCAACCGGTAGGTTGTATTGTTTGATTTCTTTTCCTTCCACAATAATGGTAGGAATTTTGGTTTTGTCTTTGGTTTCGATAACCACTTTCTCACGG
The DNA here is from genome assembly GCA_964611995.1 of uncultured Sediminibacterium sp. Lineage (GTDB taxonomy): Bacteria > Bacteroidota > Bacteroidia > Chitinophagales > Chitinophagaceae > Sediminibacterium. The sequence continues at coordinate 47,790 of CAZTCS010000011.1, forward strand.
TGACCTGTTTGTTCATCAGCTTCATCGCGGTAAGTGATACCATCGAGTACATTTTCAAATTTGATGGTACCTGTTTGCTCAGCAACGATAACGTTGTTGAACGGATCCCATGTACAGATCATATCTCCTTTTTTCACCTGCTGTCCGTCTTTCACATTCAGCGTTGCACCATAAGGTACGTTATTGGTGATCATGAGGCGATCGTTCTTCACATCCATGATCCTTACCTCACCGGTACGACCAATTACCAATTTCACTTTATCCCCTTCATTGTTCAGGATATCTACGGTACGCAAACCATCGAACTGGATAGTACCATCGAATTTAGCCTGTAAGCCAGATTCTACTGAAGCAGAACCCGCAACACCACCCACGTGGAAGGTACGCAGGGTAAGCTGTGTACCAGGCTCACCGATAGACTGTGCAGCGATGATACCTACTGCATCACCTCTCTGCGTAATATATCCGGTTGCAAGGTTTTTACCATAACACTTCACACACACACCACGCTTACTTTCGCAAGTAAGTACGGACCTGATTTCTACAGATTCAATACCTGCTTCTTCAATCGCTTTTGCGTCTTCAGATGAAATTTCTTCACCGGCAACAATAATCAGTTCTTCTGTTACAGGATGGAATACATCATGTAATGAAGTACGTCCTTCGATTCTGTCTGCCAGTGGTTCAATGATATCTTCATTATCTTTTAATGCAGTAGTTGCAATACCACGTAATGTGCCGCAATCTTCTTCAGAAATTACCACATCCTGAGATACGTCAACAAGACGACGGGTCAGGTAACCGGCATCGGCTGTTTTAAGGGCCGTATCCGCCAGACCTTTACGCGCACCGTGGGTAGAGATAAAGTAATCCAATACGTTCAGACCACTTTTGAAGTTAGACAGGATCGGGTTTTCAATTACCTCGCTTCCTGTGCTACCACTCTTACGTGGTTTAGCCATCAGACCACGAATACCTACCAGCTGCTTAACCTGTGTTTTACTACCACGGGCTCCGGAATCAAGCATCATGTAAACAGAGTTGAACCCTTGTTTATCATTCTGCATTTCACGGATCAGGGTTTCAGTAATACGGGTATCCACACGGCTCCAGATGTCAATTACCTGGTTATAACGTTCGTTATTGGTAATAAGACCCATGTTATAGTTTTCCCATACTTCCTCTACTTCCACTTTTGCATTTTCCAGCAGTTCATTCCTCATATCAGGAACGATCAGGTCATTCACGTTGAACGACAAACCACCACGGAAGGCCAT
>CAZTCS010000012.1:0-31172 GCA_964611995.1 uncultured Sediminibacterium sp.
ATCTGCGTTCTATTAATAGCGATAATGCATTAGCAGGAATCAACTATTTCAGATCTGTGGCATTAAATAGAGAAGGCTTATAGCAAAGATTAGGTTTTAAAAAGTAAATAGGTAGCGACGATATAAATCCTACAATTAAACTGGTTCCCAAAGTTCTATCTTGTTCCCTTCAGCATCCATAATATGTACAAATTTCCCATAGTCATAAGTTGCAATATCATCCAGGATAGTTACACCGTTTGCACGTAACTGGCTAACCATACCTTCGATATTTTGCACCCTGTAATTAATCATAAACTCCTTTTTAGAAGGCGCAAAGTATTCACTCCCCTGTTTAAACAAACACCACTGCAGTGTATTCACTTCATCTGGATTATCTATATTTCTTGACTCAAAACCCGAGCCATATTCATTAGATACGATACCAAGATTCTTCTCATACCAATGCCGCATTGTCGCGGGGTCATTCGAAAAAAAGAAAATACCTCCAACACCTGTCACTTTGGGAATTCTTGTATCCTGTTGATCTGACGACATACTATTTGTTGATTAAAATATGCATAACAATTGTTACAGGATAAATGTATTATTATTTTTTGAGCAAGGCAATACATATTGATGAGGTATTTTAAAGCTGCCAGATTTCTGTATAGAGCTTATATTTATGAATATTTTATAGTATGGTACAACGTTTGAAAAAAATCATCTTGATTATAATCCTGGTAAACGGATTAACTCCTGAGATACATGCACAAAAAATAGTGAACCCGGTTATCGAAGGTTGGTATGCCGACCCCGAGGGTGTAATATTCGATAATCAATACTGGATATATCCTACGTTCTCTGCAAAGTACAGGGATCAGGTATTTATGGATGCCTTCTCTTCTACCGATATGGTAAACTGGAAAAAACATTCCCGTATTATTGATACCAGCATTATCAAATGGGCCTATATGGCTATGTGGGCGCCTTCCATTGTAAAGAAGGACAACCAATACTTTTTATTCTTCTCTGCCAATGATATACAGAGTAAAAAAAGAAATGGTAAACAAGACGACCATAACGGAGGCATCGGTATTGCTGTTGCAAGTAAACCGGAAGGCCCTTATAAGGACCACCTGGGCAAGCCACTTATTAACCAGTTTTATAATGATGCGCAACCAATAGACCAGTATGTATTTCAGGATAAGGAAGGAGCATATTATATTATTTATGGAGGTTGGGGGCGTTGTAATATTGGCAAGTTGAATAAAGACTTTACCGCACTTGTTCCTTTTGAAAATGGTGAACTGGTAAAAGAAATAACTCCGAAAGGATATGTGGAAGGTCCAACAATGTTTATCAGAAACGGCATGTACTATTTTATGTGGTCGGAAGGTGGTTGGACAAACGGCACTTATAAAGTTGCCTATGCAAGGTCTAAAAGTTTATATGGACCTTTTGAAAGAGAAAGTACCATATTGGAATCTGATTCTTCGGTTGCAACTGGTGCCGGGCATCATTCAGTCATGAACAATCCTGGTACAGATGAATGGTATATTGTTTATCACCGTCGCCCTATTCCTAACCTTGACAGAGATCATCGGGTTACCTGTATCGACAGATTGTATTTTGAAGCAGATGGTAGTATCCGTAAAGTAAAAATGACTAAAAGCTGGGATAAAGCTTTTTAAAATAACGAATATCCAATTTACAATTTCCAATAATGAAGTCTGCTAGACTTTTACACCAAATAAATATCCGACCAGTGCAGATATTACCATTGCAATGGTTCCCCATATAACAATGCGTAGAATGGCTTTACCAATACCAGAGCCTCCTGTTCTTGCGGCAACGGCACCAAGGATTACCAATGAAAGTATGGTAAAGCCGTAAAGAAAATATTCCATTTGTTGTACTGGCGCAAATACTGTTACAAGCACGGGCAATAATCCCCCTGCTGTAAATGCTGCACCAGAAGCGAATGCGGCCTGGATAGGCTTTGCCTGACTAACTTCGTTAATACCCAATTCGTCTCTAACATGAGTACCCAGTGCATCAAATTCGGTGAGTTCAATGGCGACCTGCATTGCGGTTTCTTTTTTCAAGCCGCGTTTTTCATATATCTGAGCAAGGATATTTAATTCTTCTTCCGGCATTTCTTCCAACTCCTCCTTTTCTCTTGCTATATCTGCCTTTTCAATATCAGTCTGCGAGCTAACTGAAACATATTCACCCGCAGCCATCGACAACGCTCCGGCAACAAGTCCTGCAATACTTGCCAATAAAATAGGATCTCTGGTTGTACTTGCCGTAGCAACCCCAATGGCCAAACTTGAAACGGAAATAATACCATCATTAGCACCCAGAACAGCTGCCCGTAACCAGTTGCTGCGGTGTATGTAATGACTCTCTAAGTAATTTTCAATGGTGATATTTTTGTTTGTTGTTTCCATGGAGAATGATTAGACTATACACACAAGAACAATTACTGTTTTATACAGCATGTTTGAAGTTAGTCACTAAAATTGAAAATAGATGTAATTTCTATCTATACTGAATTTTGAAATATGGCAAATTATGCATTTCCTGTTTAACTACTAAACCATAAACCCCCAATGATTCTTGCAAGGTTTTTAAACTTTCTGTTTGAAGCACCATATCAAATTTTCCGTCAAAAAATGAAGGTTGTTTCAGAAAAATCGGATAGTTAAATTTATTTTGTAGCGGATTCAAAATATCTGTAATAAAGGAATTGTCTATAGCCATAAAATCTGCATTATCAGATATACTTGAGCGACGGGTATCATTATTCATCTGATTTTTTACTTTACTCTTACTAAATAGTAAAGTATCAATAACCTCTATTACTAGCACCTTTTGAATAGTGTCAATTTTAGCAACTGATACTTTACATGCTGACAGTACTGAATCTAAAATATTACTTCTACGTGTATTTTTCTCACTTTTATAACAATATGAGATGTAAACACTTTCAAGATCTTTCGGGATTGAAATTTGATTTACACCAACGGAAAGTTCTTTTGCAATAAAATCATGTAAAAGGACCCCTGTTTCTATTCTTCCTAGTTTATTCGGGGTACTAATTCCAGAAAAAGCACTATTGCCAACTTTTGAGAAAAGCCCCAGATTAAAATACTCTTTAAAATTTTCGTCACTGTAAATATTTCTATAAATACGTACCAGAGAATCATACCGTATCTCATTAGCATCTTTAAGCCTATTATTTACAGTTGGCATTTCAACTTTTTCTCCCGCTAATATTTTTTCAATTATCCCTTTTGTAAGATTCTTTGGATTACCTGTCCACTGTATCCGCTCTTTATCATCTACAATAACACAATCTGGAATTGCTTTTATTTTGTAACCATTTTGTGTGTCCTCAGAAGTATCTGTTACTACGGATGCTTTAAAAGACACCCGTGACAAAAGAGGTGCTATTTTCTCTCTTGGCTCGTCACTCATTGCAAGAAAAACCAAGTTTTCATTTTGTTTATATTCTTCTACCAATTCATTCACATGAGCCATCGAAGCAAGACAAGGTGCACACCAAGTAGCCCAAAAGTCAATTATCACAAACTTTCCTTTAAGCGAAGCATCCTTTGAATTCTTTTGAACCCAGTCGGTTATTTTAATTGCGGGTGCCTGATCTCCAATTTTAACTTGAGCAAACATCTCTGCGAAAGCTAGAAGAAATACAATAAAAAATACTCCAGGGCGGAATGCTCTATGCAAATAAATCACTAACTAATGTTTTAATGTGAACAAGTTTATTATAATAAATATCACTTTAAAATTGCTTACCCATAATTGTCACAACACTTCACAAACCAATCAACTAATGTTCATTCCTAACTAACAAAACGCCTAGCTAATACACCTGCCCAGATGTCGCCTTAAAAACTCCATTGATCTAATTTTACTGAGCACGCTGGTAAAGATCAATTGCCCTAATAATATCAGCAGACAAAATTTTTCCTATATATCTATATAGCCTTATACAAATCTTTTCCCTTAGTATATAAACTAAATAATTCCGCGGTTACTGGAATTCTAAAAATCTTCTTTAGCCAAAAAACATTTATTTGGATCATCGTACATCTGTATAAATCCATTCAATTGCTTTTCAGCTTCTGCTGCAGTGTTATATACATTCAAATCAGAAGTACAGCCTGTTTTATTTTTACAGTCTGAGTTTATTTTATCTGCCCAGGCTTTGGTAAGTGCTTTGATTTTTTGTGCATCATAAGGAATTGTGTGTATTGAAGTATAAAAAACATATTGTTTTTCTTTCACCTGCTTCTGGCTCATAGCACGAGAAGTACAGAAATAGTACACTGTATTATTCTTTGTAGCTACCGCTGTTTCACTTACAGCAAATACTACAAGACAGCAACATAACATGACAAATTTCATACACTTGATTATTGAATAAGAAGTTATTGAGGCCGTTACTAATATAGTAAAAAAATAAAATAAAAAGAAGAAATCTAATATCTTCCCCTAAAAAAAACCGTGGCTCCACATCGGCAGCCACGGTCTTAACTATACTTCCTTATTTCTTATTCAACATTCATCATTCAATATTCATTATTCCTCAATTCCTTCTCCCCGCTCTTCCATTCTGTTCAACTTCTTTATTCATTTCTTCAATATCCGTTTCTGTACGACCCGTTTTATCGCCTAACAGGTGTTCTGCGAAATAATCGGCTTGTCTCCAGAAGAAGTATTCAGTCATATCACCGAAACCATGGCGTTGTCCAGGTAAAACTACCAGGTCGAAACGTTTATTGGCACGGATCAGGGCATTAGCCATACGAATGGTGTTGGCTGGGTGAACGTTGTTATCGATATCACCGTGTGATAACATCAATTTTCCTTTCAGGTTTTTAGCCAGATCGGGGTTCTTTTCAATGCTATAAAGGAATGAAGTATCACCTTTATCGCTGATTACTTCTTTAACGCCATGGTGTTGTTCACTCCACCATCTGTTATACACTGAGTTGTCGTGGTTACCGGCAGAAGATACAGCTACCTTGAAGAAATCAGGATATACCAGCATTGCAGCAGTGCTCATGAAACCACCACCTGAGTGACCATGAATACCAACGCGGTTAATGTCGATATATTTATACCTATCAGCCAGTTGTTCTGCTACCGCTTTTTTATCAGCTAAACCATAATCACGCAGGTTACCATAACCAAAATTGTGGTACCATTTGCTGCGTGAAGGGTGTCCGCCACGGTTACCAAGTGTAATAACCACAAATCCCATTTGTGCCAGACGATCTGTTCGATCGAACCCACGTCCAAATGCCTTATTTACGGCTTCGGTTTGTGGACCAGGATATACGTACTCAATTAATGGATATTGTTTGCTACTGTCGAAATCGAATGGCTTATACATTACACCATAGATATCTGTAATTCCGTCGTCTGCTTTTGCCTTGAATATTTCAGGGAATTTGTATCCAGATGCAAATAATGAAGTGAAATCAGCCGTTTCAAGATCGAGTATTTTTTTACCATCTGCATTATACAATACTGATTTAGGCACTGTATTAACGCGTGAAAAATTATCGATGAAAAAGCTATTGCCATCATTCATACGCATTGCATGATCGAAATCGCCGCTGTTCAGCAACTTCATTCCGGTACCATCGAAATTGATGCGGTATGCATGTAAATAGTAAGGATCTTCTCCTGCTTCTTTACCATTTGCAGAGAAATACAGTACACGTTTGGTTTCATCAACGCCCAGTATATCTTCACAATGGAAGGCACCGCTGGTAATTTGATTTTTCAATTTACCATTTTCATCATACAGGTAAAAATGAGCCCATCCGTCGCGCTCGCTCCAGTGAATAAATTCTTTACCTCCATTAACAAGCGCTATCTGGTTAACTTCAATAAATGAGTTAAAACGCTCTTCTACCAGGGCTTTTACAGTACCTGTAGCAACATCAACCACACATACATCTATACGTTTCTGATCGCGGCCAGTGCGGGTAAAGTAGAATTTATCTTTTGTTCCCAACCAGATGCTTGGTCTCCAATCATCGTCGCGCGTATTTGCTTTAGCTGGCATTACCCAGGTACCAATTCCCTGATCTTTAAATGCAGATACATTTATTTCCTTGCTTGTTTTATTGGCAATATCAAATAAATACAAGTGGTCTACCGGAGCTTCTTTTTCTCCAGGCATCCAGTATTTATAAGTTTCAAGTGTGGGACGAGGGCTGGCAACACTATTAATTACCCATAAATTTTTAACCTTACGGTTATCTACCCTACGCATTGAAAAATATTTCGAATCAGGCGACCATAAAGCGAATACAGATCTTCTTTTTTTAGCTTCTTTTTCTTTCTCGTCATCAGTCATACCGCTACCGGAAAGATTTCCATCATTATAATAACCATATCCGTCGAAACCATCTTTAGTGAGGGCGTATTCAACAATGGTAGAATCATTTTCATTTTTCAAGGCCTTTTCATAGTTGGCCTTATCCATCCAGTATACATTGTAGTTTTTACCAAAAATGATGGTATTACCATCCGGAGAGATATTCGCCCAGTTTGGTTTTCTTTTTGGCTTTTTAAAATCAGGAAGTTCTACCAATTCACCAGTGGTAAGATTATATTCAAAATAGAATACTTTTTTGGTAGTAGTTGATGCCGCCGCACCTGCTGCGCCACGACGACCAGTAGTTGCTGTAGCAGCAGAATCCTTTTTTACTTCATCCTGTGTACTTTTTACTTCAAACTGAATCCAGTTTTCATCACGTACAAAACGCATGCTGTCTAAACCCAGGTTTTGCGCATCGAATGGATCTTTAACTATACGGGTAATTTTGGCTGCGAGATCGGCATTGTCGAACATTACCTTCTTCTCACCTTTTACCGGATCAACGATATACCATTTTTTACCTTCGGTAGTTTCATACACATACCAGAATTTTTCAGAGTTCTTCAACCAATGTGGATCCACATTGGTGCTGAAGATCATTTTACTCAGTTTCTTCGGCGAGAAACGTGCCGCCAATGCATAATTGGCCTTGGTTACGGGGGGATGTTGTGCAAATGTGGCAAATGCAAATAGCATGCACACCGACAACAGCATGAATTTTCTCATACAGTTATTACGTTTTTGGAAGTATGAAAATTAGGCCAAAGCGACCAATTCATCGATAAAGTTTGATGAAAATTCGGTGAAGGCTATATTTCCATCCCTGTAGGTGGCATTTTGAGTCCTGATAAAAATCTCGCAATTAGATTACTTTAGCACCAAATTCTATAAAATGTTTGCTTTCAATACGGATATAAGCTATGCCATACAGGCAGATGCAGCAGATGAATTAGCTGGTTTTAAACAATCATTCCATTTTCCGCAACACAATGGCAATGATGCCATTTATTTCTGTGGCAACTCTTTAGGATTACAGCCGCGCAATACTGCAGCAGCCATTGAAACAGAACTGGAAAGCTGGCGCAACCTGGCCGTTGGAGGGTATTTCGGAGGAACCAACCCCTGGTTAAAATATCATCAATTCTGTACTCCTACTCTCGCTAAAATGATGGGATGTAAGGAGTCTGAAGTTACCGTTATGAATGCCCTCACGGTAAACTTACACCTGCTCATGCTGAGTTTTTATAAGCCAACTGCAACACGTTTTAAAGTTATCATGGAAGCAGGTGCTTTTCCTTCCGATCAATATGCAGTGGAAACCCTGGTAAAACATTTTGGTTTAAATCCGGATGAAGCCATCATTGAAATAAAACCAAGACCAGGAGAAAAGCTACTTCATACCGAAGATATAGTTGAAACAATAACACAGGAAGGTGATTCGGTAGCCATGACTCTTTTTGGTGGTATAAATTATTATACCGGACAGCTATATGATATGGCCGCAATTACCAAGACGGCCCACCAAATAGGCGCAATTGCCGGATTTGATCTTGCACATGTAGCGGGCAATGTACCAATGCAACTTCATGATATAGACGCAGACTTTGCTGTATGGTGCAGCTATAAATACCTGAATGCCGGTCCTGGAGCAATTGGTGGCGTATTTGTACATGAAAAACACGCATCGAATGCGGCTACACCACGATTAGCCGGCTGGTGGGGAAATGATGAACAAACCCGCTTCAAAATGGAGAAAGGTTTTATTCCAAAAACCAACGCTTCAGGATGGAATATCAGTACATCGCAGGTATTTAATACTGTTTGTTTAAAAGCATCACTAGAACTTTTTGAAGCGGCGGGGATCGACAGGCTTCGTAAGAAAAGCATTCACCTCACCGCCTATCTCGAATATTTATTAAAGGAACTAGGGCATATCAATTTCGAGATCATCACCCCTGCAGACCCAGAACAGCGTGGGGCACAGTTGTGTTTATATTTTAAAGAAAACGGGCGCGCCATTCACGATAAAATGATCAGTAGTGGTATCATTGTTGACTACCGTGAGCCTGGCGTAATCCGCGTTGCCCCTGCTCCGATGTATTGTAGTTTTGAAGATGTATATCGTTTCTACGAAATACTGAAAAATAATTTCTAACCTTACTCAGTGTATTTCTGTGTATTCAGTGGCAATTTACTTATCGACTAAATTGCCACTGAAAGCACAGAATAACACAGAAAAATATTGCTATGACACGTCATTATTTCAGTTACCTCGCATTAGGTGATTCGTATACCATCGGAGAATCTGTGCCCTTGCATGAAGGTTTTCCATATCAGGTAGTTCAATTACTCCGCAAAAAAGGCATTCATTTTCATGCACCGGAAGTTGTTGCAAAAACGGGATGGACAAGTTTCGAACTTGCTGATCATATTTTACATACAACACTCAATGAACAATATGATTTTGTGAGTTTATTGATTGGTGTAAATAATCAATACCGTGGGTTACCTGTTGCAGATTTTAAGGAAGAATTTCAATACCTGCTCAAAAAAGCGATTCATTTAGCAGACAATAAACCGGAACGGGTAATTGTATTATCGATTCCGGATTGGGGTGTTACTCCTTTTGCATCGGGCAAAGACACCGACTCAATCAGCCAGGCAATAGATGATTTCAATAAGGTTTGCGAAGAAGCCACCAAACAGTTGGGAGGCCATTATATAAATATCACTCCTCAAACCCGTCTGGCAAAGAACGATACAACACTTTTAGCCAGCGACCAACTCCACTATTCCGCCAAATCACATGCGGTTTGGGCGGAGAGAGTTGCGGGGGTTGTGGAGAGAGCAATTTTCAAATTTTCAAATTAAGAATATTCCACCATTCTCCTACTCAACGTCCCGTCTTTAAAGAATTCGAAAACTGCATAGGCTGGTGCAAAACCTTTGAAGGCGCCGCCCCACCAGTTACCGCTTATCGCGCCATTACAGTAATAATGGATGCCGCGGTATTCAACCATATCCTGTAAATGAATATGTCCACTTAGGCAGCAGCGTATATTTTTAAAGTTTCGGAAGAGTTCGGTTAGTTTAAAAGAATCCGTATGTAATAAGGCGCGGGATATTTTTCTGTCGCCGTTATCTTCTGTTTTATCAAAAAAGAATCCAGATACATAAGATACGATAGGTATATGCGAGGCGATACAAATATGCATATCTGCATCTGTATTTTTTAATTCATTCTCCAGCCATGCCCATTGCTCTTCATCTATTTTGGCTATGTATCCTCCATTGTTTTCATGCGCGCTGTCGAGAACAATAAATTTCCAATTCTTATTCGTAAAACTATAAAACCTGCCGGGCATCTGGTGTTGTTTTACGGCCCAGGCTTTGTTATAAAGAGGATCATTTTTAATGGCTGGTTCTGTCATTTGCCAACCCCAGGCATCATGGTTGCCAATACAATGAAAGATGGGTAATTTATTTTCTGCCTGGAGAATTTTAGTCCAAAGATCCCATTGTTCCTGTGTTTTCTCTTTGGTAGCTTTCATGGCATCCATTATCGCATCACCACCATTGATGATAAAGTCTACAGAAGGCTTGAGCGCATTCACATGTTTAAATGCCTGTTGCATACCCCGCTCTGGTATTTCACCTGGCTTAACATGTACATCGGATATAAATGCTACCCGAATAGAGGGTTTGGCATTTGTTTCGGCAGAAGATGCTATCGGCAACGCAGCTACAGCCGCAGCCGACAAAGCTCCTTGCTGTAAAAATTTCCTTCTCTCCATGGATGGGTATTTTAAGGATTGGGGTATGAATTCACTTAAATGGTAAGATATGATTTCATTTCATGCTGGTAATCCTGTGCTGCTTTTTTTGCGGCTTCGGCAAAATCTTCTCCACTGCTGGCAAAAATAACAGCCCTGCTGGCATTTACTAAAAGGCCTGCATCTTTATTCAGTCCATATTTCGACACTTCTTCCAAACTTCCACCCTGTGCACCAACACCTGGCACAAGTAAAAAATGATCTGGAATAATGCTTCGAATATATGCAAGATCGCTGGCTCTCGTAGCACCAACAACAAACATCAGGTTACCTGGTGTACCCCACTCACAAGTAGTTTGCAATACTTGTTCATACAACTGCTTACCCTGCTTGTCAGCGAGGGCTAAACGCTGAAAATTAAAGCTTCCGGCATTGGAGGTTAATCCTAATACGATCGTCCATTTATCCTTATACTCCAAAAAAGGCCGTACGCTGTCTTCTCCCATATAAGGCGCAACAGTAACCGCATCAAAAGGCAATACCTCAAAAAATGTTTTGGCATATTGTGCCGATGTGTTCCCAATATCGCCGCGTTTGGCATCTGCAATGGTAAAATGGGTATCAGAAATATAGGCCAGTGTTTCCTGCATAATTTCCCAACCTTTCAAACCCTGTGATTCGTAAAATGCGGTATTTATTTTATAGGATACACAATGGTCTTTGGTAGCATCTATTATGGCTTTATTAAAAGCAAGCACCCCATCTGGTTTGCCTTTCAAATGAGCGGGTATTTTTTCAATATCAGTATCTAATCCTACGCAGAGATATGAACCTTTAAGTTTTATCTGTTCTACAAGTTGTTCGCGGGTCATGGAACAAAAATAGGGAAACAGATGAACAGAGAAACAGAGGAATTTCCAACGTCCATTTCTTAGTTTCCCCGTTACTCAGTTCATCTGTTCCTCTGTTCATCTGTTCTTCTGTTTCTCTGTTCATCTGTTCCCCTTTTCCTTATCTTGCGCCCAAACCCTTATTATGGAGAAACAACCCATGTATTACGGCACTTATCTTGGATTGGATAAGGTTTTAGATGCACAGCATCCTGTTAGTTTCGAACCGGGAAATGAGCCGGCTCATGATGAAATGTTGTTCATCATTATTCACCAGGCCTACGAACTATGGTTCAAGCAAATATTATTTGAACTGGATTATATAACCGGGGTTTTCAGCAAAGAACAGATTAATGATAATTCTGAAGATATGAACCTGGTGCGTCACAGACTGCACAGGATCATTCATATCCTTCAGTTACTCAATAAGCAAGTAGAGATTCTTGATACCATGACGCCGCTCGACTTTCTGGAATTTCGTAACCTGCTTACCCCCTCTTCCGGATTCCAGAGTAAACAGTTCCGGTTATTGGAAGCAAGGTTGGGTCTGGAACTGGATCATCGTCACCATAAAGACTATTATAAAAGAACCAATGAAGGTGGATTTACTACGGAAGATTATCAGCATATAACTGCAATTGAAGAAGGACATAATTTATTAGAGCTGGTCAATAAATGGCTGGAACGTATTCCCTTTTTCAGGGAAGATTTTTGGAAAGATTACCAGACAAAAAATAATGGCAATCTGCATCCTTTCTGGAATGATTATCGCGCTATTTATGAAGCCGGACTTACAGAAAGAGAGAAGAATAAAATTCACGATTTCGACCTTGTATTTTTCGAAAAAAGACCTGACCATTATTCCGATGAGCAGGTTGCTGCCATGAAAACCCTATTCTCACCAACTGCATTACGATCAGCCTTATTTATCATGCTATACCGCGATTTCCCATTGTTCCAAACTTCTTACCAAGTATTGGACGGCCTGATTGAAATTGACCATTTGATGAGTAGTTGGCGACATAAACACCTGGTAATGGTGCGCAGGATGATTGGTATGCGCGTAGGAACTGGTAATACATCAGGTGCCGGCTATCTTGAGGGTGCAATGAGTAAACATTTTGTATACAGAGATTTATCCGGTCTTTCGACCTACCTGATCGAAAGAAGAAAACTACCCATATTACCCGATTCATTGATTCGGAACCTTGGCTTCCAGCTATAGAGAAGTTTTGTTATAGAAAATACCGATCGATTCAGTGATATTCTGTGTTTTCTGTGGCAATAAATCTTCTTTTTCGTATCTTTATATCACCCCCGTCCGCGATTTTCGCGGAGCTATAAATGCACAAATGCCACAGGGCATTATCCCTGTTTATTTTCTTTCATTCTAAAACCTTGTCATGTTGCGTATCAGACAGACCCTGCTCTTATTATTAATTGCAGCATTTACCTATGCTCAAACCGGAGCAGACCAGAAACTGGGCATCGACCCCAAAGTAAAAATTGGAAAACTAAGTAATGGACTCACCTACTACCTGAGAAAGAATGTAGAGCCCAAAAACAGGGCTGAACTCAGGCTGGTGGTAAATGCAGGTTCCATACTTGAATCAGACCAGCAATTAGGTCTGGCACATTTCGTGGAACACATGGCTTTTAATGGTACCAAAAATTTCAAAAAACAGGAACTGGTCGATTTTTTGGAGAAAAGTGGCGTAAACTTTGGTGCTGACTTGAATGCCTATACCAGTTTTGATGAAACAGTTTACGAACTACAGGTACCCACCGACAGTATGCAGGTTTTCAAAAAAGCCATGCAGATCCTGGAAGACTGGGCTCATCAGGTAAGTTTTGAGCCAGTTGAGATAGATAAGGAAAGAGGTGTTATTGTGGAAGAATGGCGACTTGGCCGTGGTGCTGATGCACGTATGCGTGATAAGTTTTTCCCTGTTCTTCTGAAGGGTTCACAATATGCCAAACGCATTCCAATCGGCACAAAACAGAGTATTGAAAAATCACCCTATAGTCAACTTACCAAATTCTATAAAGATTGGTACCGTCCAGATTTACAGGCTGTGATTGTGGTTGGGGATATTGATATTGCTGAAACAGAACAAATGATTCGTGAGCATTTCGGTAAAATACCTGCAGTAAAAACACCTCGTCCACGCACAAAATTTGGTGTTCCCTCCTTTCCGGAAACAAGAACATCCATTCTTACAGATCCTGAGCAACCCTATAATGTAATTCAGGTTTATTATTTAAGACCAGAAATTCCACAAGCTAAGACTGAAAAAGATTATCGCGCCAGTATAGTAAGGAATTTATTCAACCAGATGATGAGTAGCCGATTGGATGAAATTGCACAAAAACCAGATGCGCCATTCCTTTTTGGCAGCAGCAGTTATGGATCATTTATTGGTGATAAAGATGCATTTAGTCTGATTGCGGTTGCAAAAACGGCAAAGACTATATCTGCTTCTATCGAAACACTACTGAAAGAAAATGAGCGTGTGAAACAATTTGGTTTTGTGCAATCAGAACTCGACCGTGCAGTTAAATCTACTATGTCGAGATTGGAAAACATGTATAATGAACGCGACAAAACCAAGTCGGTTGAACTCTTACAGGAATATGTTCGCAATTATTTAAAAGGAGAAACCATTCCAGGTATTGAGAAGGAATTTGAAATGCACCAAAAATACCTGCCTACCGTCCAATTATCAGAAGTTAATGCGCTGATTAAACAATGGATCACCAATCAGAACAGATCTGTTGTAATTACCGCTCCTGAAAAAGAAAAAGCGGATATGTTAACTTCAGCACAGGTAACGGCCTTATTAAATAAGCCGGTTGGAAAATTAACCCCTTATGAAGACAAAGTTACTACTGGCTCTATTTTACCAGTAGCCCCTGTAGCAGGAAAAATTGTTGGCGAGAAAAAATATCCTGCCATTGAAACAACTGAATGGACCTTATCGAATGGTGCCAAAGTGGTTTTAAAACCAACCAATTTTAAAAATGATGAAATCCAGTTCTCTGCTATTAGCTGGGGTGGATCTTCTTTATATGAAGACAAAGACTTTATCAATGCATCCACCGCATCTAATGTTGCTATGTTGGGAGGTATTGGAGACTTTGATTTTCAGGCCTTCCAAAAAGAAATGGCAGGTAAGAACTGTTTTGTTTCGCCATCTATTGCCAACTACATGCAAGGACTTAATGGCAGCAGCACTACAAAAGACCTGGAAACTGCCTTGCAAATATTGCATGGATACTTTGTGGCGCCACGTAAGGATGCCAATATGTTTGAAGTATTGAAACAACAGATGCAGGTGCAGATGGCAAATAAAGATAAAGATCCCGGTTCCGTATTTGCAGATTCCGTGAACTATATTATGGGGAACTACCACCCAAGACGTAAGCCTTTCTCCGTTGAAAGCATCAACCAGTTAGCGCTTGATCGTTCTTTTGAAATCTATAAAGAACGCTTCAGCAATGGTGGTCAGTTTGTGTTCACTTTTGTAGGGAACTTCAACCTGGACAGCATGAAAATATTGGTTGAAAAATATATTGCTTCGCTCCCTTCTTCTGAGAAAAAAGAAAGCTGGAGAGATGTAGGCATCCGTTATCCAAAAGGTGTTGTCAACAAAACATTCTATAAAGGGAAAGAGCCAAAAGCAAATGTTCGTTTATTCTTCACTGGTGAAGTAAATGAAATCAATGATTTGGATGAAGTTCAACTCGGACAACTAACCAAAGCGCTTGCAATTAAATTAAGGGAAGTATTGAGGGAAGATGCAGGAGGTGTTTATGGTGTTGGTGTAAATGGCGGTTTTAGCAGGGAACCTGTTAAAACTTATAGTATCAGCATACAGTTTGGCTGTGCTCCTGAAAATGTAGACAAACTGGTTGAGCTGGTTATGGAAGAAATTAAAAACACCAAAGCTAATGGCGTTCCAGAAGTAAATATTGAAAAAGTAGTTGCAGAGCAAACACGTAGTTTAGAAAACGATGTGAAAGAAAATAATTACTGGCGTTTCCGCTTAGAGCAACATATTTTCCGCGGTACAGACCCGACCGATATCCTTAAAGCAGGTGAAAAGATCAAAAAAATAACCGTAGAAAAAACGAAAGAGTTAGCTAATCGCGTATTCAATGAAACGAATATGGTGAAACTAATAATGTTACCAGAAAAGCAATAGTCTCTTTTCACCTTATAAAAAGCCCTCTAAATAACTTATATTTAGAGGGCTTTTTATTATGGATCAACAAAGCATTAAACAAACATCACGCATTACAAGCATTATCTATCTCCTTCTGGCGATACTACTGCTTCCTATGTCGCTAATGGTAGTTATTTCTGCCGATGGACTGGTATTACTGGGCGGACTTGTTATGTTGCTTACTGGTATCAGTTGTCTTGTGGCCTTTATCCGAGGCTTTTCGCAAAGGGCTGAAATAACGGCAATTGAACAAAAACAAATACAGGCATCGCAATCTCCAATTTTGCCGGATGATGCAGTGAGTTGGCAACTCAATACTACTGAGTGGAGTCATTTCTTAAAAACAGAAACAGCCAGAAGAACCAAAGGACTTTTGTTTGAATCGGGTCTGATTGTACTATTAGGAAGTATCATCCTGATTTTTTCGAGACCGGTTAATTTTCAAATGAGTTTATTCTTCTCCTTTCCGATTGCATTAATTTATTACTTGATAAAATATCGAACGTTGGTTTCAAAACTGCCCAAAATTGGCGGTGCTGTTCGTATTATCATCACACCTGAATCAGTAGCATTTAACCAAACCATATATCCTTTAAATACTTCTGGTATGCGCGTTGCAGCAGCAAAGCTCATAAAAAACCAAGCAGACCTTTTGCTAGAGGTTAAATATCAATGGAAATTAAGAAAAGGCGGTTATGGATTTGAAGAAATCCGAATTCCAGTTGCCCCAGATGCTGTACCAGCAGCCGAACGGGCCATTGAATTACTGACTGGTTTTTTCCATCGGTAACTCAGGCAACCTGCTCCACTCCTGTAATGATCCGTCATATATTTTCATTGGATATCCAAGTATTCTTCCTGCGATATAAACCACACTTGCGGTTTGCCCGATAAAACAATAACCGATCATTTCTTTTTGCTTATCCTGATTAACGGCATTGAAGTAATTCATCAACTGCCCTACCGGTTTAAACTTCGTAGTGCTGTCTATCAGGTCTGGATAAGGTAGGTTTAGGGCTCCGGTGATATGTCCATCACGAGGGTTTCCAGTAACATCTCCATCATAGAACCTTTTTAGTCTGGCATCTACTACTAATTTATTTGTGCCTGTCAAAGCCTGTTGTACATAATTTTTATCTACCAGTAGTTGCTGGTATTTGGGCACCATATTTCCTTTGGCTACAGATGGTGAAGGCCCTGAAGTTACAGGCATGCCTGCTTTTTTCCATGCTTCAAGTCCACCATCGAGCAGGCTTACTTTGCCGTAGAGTCCCAATTGCTCCAGGGTTAAAAACATGCGTGCAGTAACAGTAAGGTCTGTTCGGGTATAGGTAAGAACGACATGCGATTGCTGGTTTATACCCAATGCTTGTAGTGTTTTCGTGGCGGTTGCAAGATCAGGCACATTGAAATTACCCTCAGGCGAATGTGCCGCCAACCAATCAGGCCAGAGAAAGCGGGCATTAGGAATATGTTCTTTTTCAAAATCGAGTCGAAGAAAATTGACCTGTAGAATCACCAGGTTTTTATCGTTTTGGTGTTCCTGCAACCATTGGGGCGTAACAAGAATCTGATTGGTCTGTGTATGGGCAACTGTTGCCATTACAATTGCACCCAAAAGCATCAGGTAGCGCATAGGTAAGGTTTTAATGATTCAAACTACAAAATTGCGTGAACCACATACTGTTAAATTTGAGAGACGGTGTTAGTCCATGGTCCATAGACCATAGACCATAGTCGATGGACCTAGACCATGGACTATTGACTATGGTCTATGGACTAACAGCTACATAAACACCAACGCACCTGCGTATTTTCACAGTTGTGCACTTGAAATAAGTTTAATAATTTTAATATATGAAGCCTTTTTTACTTTTGGGCGTGGCGATAAGTTTACTTATTGGAAATTCGCTTATTGCGCAGCCACATGAGGCTAATAAGATTAGTGCTATTCAATCAGTAAATATTTTCCCCTTTTCTATAAATGGCGAAACCAATGATACGCTGGTTTATGTTTTTAGAAACGACACTGTTTTGTTAAGGACTAAGTATATCTTACAATCTCTATCTTTTAATTCCGATAGTGAAGAACCAGAAGAAGAATCAAAAGAAATATCCTATCGGTATTTTTTGTTTAAAAAAGGAGAATCAACAGGTAAATGGTTTGAAGCAAATAAATTATTGCCAGACAATGGACATAATACTGTTCTGGTTGATTCAGTACTTTCCTATCACGAAGGATACTTTAGTATAAGTTTATCGGAATTAATTAACCAGGATAGCATAAGTCTTGTCAGCAATAGAACAATTGGTCAGCAGATTGAAAAGACTTATATCTTCAATAAAAATAAAAACGTAAATGGCCCGGATACGTTGATCTTAAGGTTTAGTCCAACTTTCAAACACCCCGATTTCTTATTTTACAATTATAAACCAGTCGAAGAAAATCAGGCTTTATATAATGTTGAAATGACGGTGCACCTAGATGTACCAAAAGAGATGGCCTTGGAGATGCCAGCTCTATTAAAATTAAATCACTATTTAACTGAAGTGCCTCCGGCAGTAATTGTGGAGGCGGAAAAATACTTCGCTCTTTTTAAACAATCAGGCACCCTCAATAAATGAGCCTCAAACGTGAATTAAGAAGTAATGTACGCATTGCTATTTTTCTGTAAACTGAACATAGCTTTCATTTTCAAAATCTTTGAAATTAAAAATCTCAAAAACAAGCTTACTCAAGATGATTTTTGACCGATTTAGTATTTCCTCATTATTGCCTGCGAGTGTAAGAACAAGACGAGAATCGTTTAAAGATAATATAAAACCATTCTTTTCAAACAACTGTATTTGATATTCGGCTATTCGTTGATTTTTTAAGTGCTGTTTTACTTGCGGAATAGTAATCCTAAGTATTTTTTTATTATAGTTAAATAGTAAACACAGGTTATCTTTTTTACTAAGTACCAGTTTTAAATGTTTAATTTCCCTTGATAATAACCGTTTAAGCGTTTCTTCAAAGAAAGAGTTACTAATATTCGAAGTCTTATCTTTTGGCTTAATCCCGTTCAACTTTTCCAGTCTGGCTTTATATTCTTCGATTGATTCTTGCAGCAATACTTTTCCTTCCAGGCTTATTTCGGAGTCGAGTTGGGCATTCAAATATTTCAGCGTTAATCCTATCAAAAATTTCTCTTCTGAAAACTCATCTTCAATAGCACGTAAAGTTTGAACCTTGCGAATTATCCTGAACAAAGCTTCTGAATGAAAATGAGCCATTTGGTATTCCTTATCCGCAAGTGACTCCTCAATTCGCTTTTCTAATTGATTAATCTCATCTTCATATAATGAAAGTAAAAGTGCCAGTTGATCATCCACAACAAGACTAGTTTATGCTTTTAGGTATATAAGCAATATTTCGAACCTTTTGGAGTGGGGGGGGATAATACTTATTCAAAATTATGCCGTTGTAAATATAATGATTGTCGTTCGATGGTAATTGCTGTTGAAATGCCTGCTTTACCTATTCATAAGCCCTATCGACTTAATTGCTCCTTTCTTTCTCCATATTTCCTACCTTGCATCCTCAAAATCTTGAAACATGAGCTTTGGTACTTTCTCCTACCCTATTCCGGCCAATGAGCCTGTTAACAGTTATGCCCCCGGTACGCCGGAAAAAGCGGCACTTAAAAAAGCACTCGCCGATCTGAAAAAGAAGTCACTGGATATTCCTATGTATATCGGTGGTAAGTCAGTTAAAACAGGCAACAAAGTTGCTATCCACCCGCCACATGAAATAGCGCATACACTAGGTTATTTCCATGCAGGTGAAGAAAAACATGTGAATCAGGCGATAGATGCAGCTTTAAAAGCAAAAGAGGCTTGGGCGGCAATGAGTTGGGAGAACAGGGCACATATCTTCTTAAAAGCAGCAGACCTGCTGGCAACAAAGTATCGTTATACCATGAATGCCAGTACCATGCTTGGACAAAGCAAGAATGCCTACCAGTCTGAGATCGATAGCACTTGCGAACTAATCGATTTTTTACGCTTTAATGTGCATTTCTTAAGTGAAATCTATAAACAACAGCCTATTTCTGCTCCTGGCATGCATAACCGCATGGAATGGCGCGCTTTGGAAGGATTTGTACTGGCTGTTACCCCATTTAATTTTACTGCAATTGGCGGTAACCTACCCACTTCTGCCGCTATGTGCGGTAACGTTGTTGTTTGGAAACCTGCCAACACACAAATATATTCTGCGCAATTATTCATGCGTATTCTAAAAGAAGCCGGATTACCCGATGGCGTTATAAACCTGATTTATGTTGACGGTCCAACCATTGGCAAAGTATGTTTTAGTCACCCAGATTTCGCAGGTGTACATTTCACCGGTTCAACAGGTGTATTCAATAATATGTGGAAAGTAATTGGAGAGAATATTGCCAAGTACAAATCATACCCCCGCATCGTTGGTGAAACTGGTGGTAAAGATTTTGTGGTGGCCCATTCAAGTGCCGATGTGGATGCTGTTGTTACTGCTTTGGCCCGTGGTGCTTTTGAGTACCAGGGACAAAAATGCTCTGCTGCTTCCCGTGCATACCTGCCAGACAATATTGCTGCAGAAGTAAAACAAAAACTGGTAGCTACCCTAAAGACCATGAAAATGGGAACTGTGGAAGATTTTACCAATTTCATCAATGCGGTAATTGACGAAAAAGCTTTCAATAGTATCACTAAATATATCGATGGCGCTAAGAAAGATAAAAAGGCAAAAATTATTGCCGGTGGCAACTACAGCAAAAAAGAAGGTTACTTTATTGAACCTACTGTTATTGAAACCACCGATCCGAAATACAGAACAATGTGTGAGGAAATTTTTGGTCCAGTGTTAACCATCTATACCTACAAAGCTGCAGATTTTGAAAAAACGCTTGACCTGGTTAATACCACTTCTTCATACGCATTAACGGGTGCCGTATTATCGCAAGACAGAGCAGCAGTTGAATTAGCTACCAATAAATTGCGTAACGCAGCAGGTAATTTCTACATAAACGATAAACCAACCGGAGCGGTAGTTGGTCAACAACCATTTGGTGGAGCAAGAGCTTCAGGAACCAATGACAAAGCCGGCAGCATGCTCAACCTTTTCCGCTGGTTAAGTGCACGCACCATAAAAGAAACCTATAACCCGCCGGTAGATTACAAGTATCCGTTTTTGAATGAAGCGTAGGAAATATCGAATATCGAATATCCAATATCCAACAATCAATGAGAAGTAGGAAATGAGGAAGTCAGGGTAGCGCATAAAAGTATTCCCCCATAAATTCTTCATTCGACATTGAATATTGGATATTGGATATTAAAAAAGCCTCCGACTGGAGGCTTTTTCATGCACATGAGAAATCGAAGATTCGGGGGGCTTTCAATCTAATCCTTTCTAATTCATTATACCTAATTCCTAATTCCTAATTCTTATTTATTTCGGTAACACAACACCGTCGATCACATGAATCACGCCGTTGCCAGCTTTCAGGTCTGTAGCGGTTACTGTTGCTACTCCACCATTTTCATCGGTTAGAATTACTTTACCGTTGCTGATTGATGCAGTGAGAGATCCACCACTTACTGTTTTGATTACTACTTTTCCACCACCATCTGTAATAGCTTTTACTACAGCCGCAGCATCCAGGTTACCGGCAACTACATGGTAAGTGAGTACTTTAGCGAGTTGTGCTTTGTTTTCTGGTTTCAATAAATTCTCCACAGTACCTGCAGGTAATTTACCAAAAGCCTGATTAACTGGTGCGAATACGGTAAATGGACCAGCACCTTGTAATGTTTCTACCAAACCAGCGGCTTTAACTGCAGCAACCAATGTGCTGTGGTCTTTAGAACCTACTGCTACATCTACAACTGTTTTTTGAGCAGACACGGTAATAAAAGCACCCATCATTAAAGCGAAAGCCAGAGAGAAAAATTTCATTTTCATATTTGTCGTTTTAGTTTTTATACTTACCAATACAGCACATCAACGCAAAGGGTTCATTTTATTTTTTCTTTTTCGTTTTTTTAACAGTGCCGTTTAAGAGATTTGATAACACTGCATTTACAGCTTAAACAGAATCCAAAAACAAGAAAACAGGCACTACTATTTCAACAAATCAAATCCGTAATTTGTATTGTATAAGAAGCCTTTATATCGACTTCATATATACAGTATACCCATTAAATGATAACTTATGGCAAATCCTAACTTAGTATTGATTGAAGCATTGCGAAATACCGCAAACAAATTGCGTAGCGGTTCGCATTATGCCTGGGGAAATCATGGCTCGTGTAATTGCGGCAACCTGTTACAGGTTATTACCCATTTGTCTAAAGAAGAAATACTAACCTATGCCCAAACGGGTATTGGCGAGTGGACAGAGCTTGCGGAAGATTATTGTGGGGTTACGGATGCACCTGTAAGCTTACTACTCAAAAAATTGCAGGAGACCGGACTTACCCCTACCGATATTCACCACCTTGAATACCTCGATGACAGAGAAGTTTTGAATGCCTTGCCTGGCGGATTCAGGTGGCTTAAGAGAAACCAGCGGGAGGATGTAATCCTGTATTTTGAAACATTTGCCACCCTGTTGGAAGAAAAACTAATTGATTCTATTGAAATTCCGGCTTTTGAACCACTCAGGGAAGCCGAAATTGTATAACCAATGCTGATAAAAAGACGCAAATAAGGGTCTTTTTTACTCTTTATACCCAACCCGGGGCATGCACTCCATTTTTGGCGTATAACCCCTATATTTGCTCCTCAAAATTTGACCAAGTGCCAACCAAATTTTCTAAAGAAACATATTTATACTGGTATGAGCTGATGCAGCTTATTCGCCAGTTTGAGCTGAAAGCCGAGGAAATGTATAAAATGGCGGGTAAGATCCGTGGATTTTTCCATGCCTATATAGGTCAGGAAGCAATTGCCGCCGGATGTATGACCGCTACTCAGCAAGACGATCCGTTTATTACTGCTTACCGAGACCATGGTCTTGCCCTTGCAAAAGGGGTTAGCGCCAATGCCTGTATGGCCGAATTGTATGGCAAGGCAACGGGTTGCGCCAAAGGAAAAGGTGGTAGTATGCACTTTTTCAGTGTTGAACACAAGTTTTTTGGTGGTCATGGTATCGTAGGTGCCCAGATTGGTACTGGTGCCGGACTAGCATTTGCTGAAAAATACAGAGGGTCTAATAATGTAGTACTCTGCTATTTTGGTGATGGTGCTGCCAGACAAGGTATGTTGCATGAAACATTTAACCTGGCAATGACCTGGAAATTACCGGTAATCTTCATTTGCGAAAACAATAATTACGCGATGGGTACTTCAATTGAACGTACCAGTAACGTTACCGATATCTATAAGTTGGCGGATGCTTACGATATGCCTGCTGATAAAGTTGATGGTATGTCGGCTGAAGCTGTTCACGAAGGCGTGGCAAGGGCAGTAAAAAGAGCAAGAGAAGGCGATGGTCCTACCCTGCTTGAGATGAAAACCTATCGTTACAAAGGGCACTCTATTTCCGATCCTCAGAAATATCGTTCTAAGGAAGAAGTGGATGAATACAAAGAGCAAGATCCAATTACACAAGTGCGTAAAACCATTCTTGAAAACGGATTTGCTACAGAAGAATTCCTGACCGAAATAGACAAGCGAATCGACGCTGTTGTTGAAGAAAGTGTTCGTTTTGCAGAAGATAGTCCATGGCCAGATGATAGCGAAGTGCTGAAAGACGTGTATATCGACCAGAACTATCCTTTCATTGTAGATTAATTTAATAAATACCTATAAACTAGCATAATCAATTCCCCATGAGTGATAAGCATGAAGTGACGCATGATCAGCAGACCCTGGCTAAAGCACAAGGTTTCTGGAAACAATACCAAAAAATAATTATCGGCGCTGTAGCAGTTGTTGTGATTGGCTTTGGTGGTTGGTACGGATACAATGAGTTCATTGTAAAACCTAAAGAAGAGAAAGCTGCTGAAGCTTTATTCAAAGCTGAAGAATATTTCCGTATGGATTCTGCAAACCTTGCCTTAAATGGTGATGGTCAATTCCGCGGCGCCCTCTACGTAATTAAAAACTTTGGTGGCACTAAAGCAGCCAACCTCGCACATTTCTATGCAGGTGTATGCTACCTTAAACTGGGAGATTTCAATAACGCAGTTAAATACCTGAAAGATTTCTCAACAGATGCCAAACAAATTCAATTATTGGCTTATGGAGCTTTAGGTGATGCTTATGCAGAGCAAAACAAATCTGATGATGCCATCAGCTATTATAAAAAAGCCGGCAGCACATTCGAGAAAGACGATAATAACTCTGCTGAGTATCTGTTCCGTGCAGCACTATTGCTTGAAACAAAAGGAAAGCAGGATGAAGCACTGGCTCTTTACAAAGAGATCAAAGAAAAATTCCCTAAAACCGATAAAGGTTTTCAGGCTGAGAGATATATCTATCGTTTAAGCATTGAAAAAAATGACCTGGGAGCTAACTAATGGCAACTAAAGGAAATACCTCATTAAACAAAGGCATCCCTACCCTAAAGGATGCCTTTGTTGTTATCGTTAAAACCGAGTGGAACGCCCACATCATCAACAAACTGGAAGCAGGGGCAAAAAAGATTTTTAAAGCCCAGGGAATCAAAGTAGTGAGCATTGTAGTTCCTGGTGCTGTAGAAATTCCCTTTGCTGTTAAGAACCATTATGCCTACAGCAAAACCCTTCCAGACGCTTATATAACACTTGGCACCGTTATCAGGGGCGATACACCACATTTTGATTATGTATGTAAATCAGTAACCGATGGTGTATTACAATTAAACCTTTCATTGGATGTGCCTGTTATCTTCGGAGTACTGACCGTTGACAATGAGCAACAGGCAATAGACAGGATTGGGGGCAGCCATGGACATAAAGGCGAAGAAGCAGCCATAACAGCCATTAAAATGATTGCCCTCAACCGTAAACTGATGAACGCTAAGTCTTAATACTAGTTTATGCGCGTACAGATTTTCATACCCTGTTTTATAGACCAACTCTACCCCGGTGTAGGATTCAGCATGGTGAAAGTACTGGAAAAAGCAGGTTGCGAAGTTGCTTATAATGCCAACCAAACCTGTTGTGGCCAACCAGCATTTAACGCAGGTTTTTGGGGTGAAGCCAAAGATGTTTGCAATAAATTTATCGAAGACTTTAGTGGGTCGGATTATATAGTAGCTCCAAGTGCAAGCTGTGTTGGTTTTGTAAAAAACTATTACAGTAAACTGTACGAACAATCTTCACAACAACAAGCAGCCCGAAAGCTTAGCGAAAGAATTTTTGAACTTTCAGATTTTCTGGTAAATATTTTAAAGGTTGAAAACCTGGGTGCAAGCTTTGAAGGAAAAGCTACTTATCATGATAGCTGCGCAGCACTCCGTGAATGCGGATTGAAACAGGAACCCAGGAAATTATTACAACAGGTTAAAGGACTTGAGCTGATAGAAATGGCGGATAATGAAACCTGCTGCGGATTTGGCGGCAGCTTTGCCGTGAAATTTGAACCCATCAGTGTAGCAATGGCAGATCAAAAGATCACGAATGCAACAGCAACGGGTGCTGAGTATATCATCAGCACAGACATGAGCTGTCTTATGCATATTGATGGTTGTATTAAACACAAAGGATCAGGATTAAAAGTTTTGCACCTGGCAGATGTACTTGCTTCATTTTAAACTCCGGATAACTTATTATGGCATACTGGCTTATTAAATCAGAACCTTTCAAATACAGTTGGGATCAGTTTGAAAAAGATAAATCTACTTTCTGGGATGGCGTACGTAATTATGCAGCCCGAAATCACCTTCGTGCGATGAAGAAAGGAGACCAGGCATTTTGGTACCATAGTAATGAAGGGCTTGAAATCGTAGGTATCGCTAAAGTTATCAAAGAAGCATACCCCGACCCTACCGCTGATGATGATACATGGTCTGCAGTAGACTTCGCTCCATTTAAAAAACTAAAGACTCCCGTTTCACTTGCACAAATAAAGACAGACAAAAGACTATCCAATATGGCATTGGTACGTTTAGGTCGCTTGTCGGTACAACCTGTTACAGATGAGGAATGGAAAATCATCATGGAACTTTCAGGCACCAAATAATTTACTACTGAGTTTTAACAATTCTTCCCGGGTTACTTTTTACATGTGAATGGTATTCATGGTTACAGGCCTGTGCATTTTTTACTTCACTGCATCTAATTAAAAACATTTTTATGAAGACCATTTCATTCATGGCCTCAATGGCCGTACTGTTTGCTATTGCCTGTAACAACCGTTCAACAGAAAGATCCGATATTGCCACCACTATTCATATGGAATCTGCAGCCGTAGCTGATACGACCAATATAGCTTCAGATAATATTGCAGAAATCCCTCCACCGCAGAAGCCTTCTGTGTCTGGGAAAACAACTTATGAAGACTGGGATAAAAAACTAATCAAAACGGCTAATATAACCGTCGAAGCAAATAACTATAGCCGGTTTGATCAGGATATCCGGCAAACGCTGAAAAGATATGGAGCCTATATAGCATCTGAAGAGCAGGCTTTTTCGGCAGAAAGAAAGCAAAACCAGATGACCATCAAAGTACCCGTTGCTTCATTTGAGGCTTTACTTAACAGCTTTGCATCTGACAGTGTTCAAATTGTACAAAAAAATGTAAGCACAGATGATGTAACTGCTGAAATGCATGATAGCAAATCGCGCATTGAAGCCAGAAAAAAAATCCGTGATCGTTATGTTCAATTATTACAGGATGCCAAAAAAATGGATGATATTTTGAAAGTGGAACAGGAAATCAATAATATCCAGGAATCATTAGAATCAGCAGCAGGGAGGTTAAACTATTTATCCCATCAAACAGCATACAGTACCATACACCTCAACTATTATACATTCATTAGCGGAAGTACGGTTAACCCAAAACCAAACCCTTTCTGGACAAGGTTAAAAGAAGGTTTTGCAGAAGGTGGTGATATACTGGTGGAAATTATACTGATAGGCATTCGTATCTGGCCCTTAATTTTATCGGGACTATTGATAGGATTTTTATGGAAACGCAGAAAAATTCAGGTACTCAGAAAATAAAACCCAAGCTGGTGGTGCTCACCGGTGCAGGTATCAGTGCTGAAAGTGGTATCAAAACATTTCGCGATAGCGACGGACTCTGGGAGGGCCACGATATTTATGAAGTGGCTTCCCCCAGGGGCTGGAAGAAAAACCCAGGACTGGTGCTTGAGTTTTATAACCTAAGAAGAAAAGATATTGCAAGCGCTAATCCGAATGCAGCCCATACGGGACTTGCAGCACTGGAAAATGATTATGATGTTCATATCATCACCCAGAATATCGATGACCTGCATGAACGTGGTGGAAGCACAAAGGTATTACACCTGCATGGTGAGATATTTAAAATGAGGAGCGAGCATGATGAATCATTGATTTATGATATCCGAGGTGATATCAACATTGGCGATACCGCTGAAGATGGCCATCAGCTCAGGCCTTATATCGTATGGTTCGAAGAACCCGTACCGATGATTACCGAAGCAGCCCGTATAACTGCACAGGCAGATATCTTTGTTGTTATTGGCACATCCCTGGTAGTTTACCCCGCAGCAGGGTTACTCGAAATAGCACCCACACATGCACCCAAATACATCATCGATAAACATATTCCAACAACAGCCTCAGTAAAGCATCTTACCAAAATTGAAGCCCCAGCCTCCGAGGGGGTAAGCAAGCTGAAGGAATTACTAGCAGCCAGACCATAGTCCATGGACCATGGACTATGGTCTATGCTCTACCTCAATGAAAGAAAATATACCCGATAATAATTGCCATAACTACACCAATAATATCGGCCAGCATGCCTGCCCAGATTGCATAGCGTACTTTTTTTATTCCTACGCTGCCGAAATAAAGTGCAATGATGTAGAAAGTGGTGTCTGCCGAACCCTGGAAGGTAGATGCCAGCTTACCGATAAATGAATCAGGGCCATGCACCTGCATGGCATCTAACATTAACCCTCTGGCCCCACTGCCACTAAAGGGTTTCATGATGGCGACAGGAAGTGCCGCTGTAAAATCTGTATTTACACCTGTTTGCATCAGCAACCAAGTTATTGCATCTACCAAATAACCCAATGCACCGCTATCGCGAAACACACGAATAGCCACCAACATACCTACTAAATAGGGAATGATTTTAATGATTACATCAAATCCTCCTTTAGCTCCTTCTACAAAAGCATCAAACACATTCACTTTTTTCCACATCGCACCTACGATAATTGCTACAACAATTAATAGCAATAAGAAATTACCAGTGATTTTACTGAACACTTCCCTTTGTTCAGGTTGCATACCCTGCACCCAGAATAACATGAGGGCCACCACTAATAACAAACTCCCTATCCATCCAAACATCACCCTATCCCATTTTAGCTTTTGCTTCACGCCCACCACAAAAATGGATGCCAGCGTTGTGCAAATCGTAGCAAGAACAAGTGGTATAAACACACTTGCCGCTTCCTTAGAACCCGCAGCTAGCCTGTAAGAAATAATGGTTAAGGGAATTAAGGTGAGTCCACTGGTATGTAATACCAAAAACATGATCTGTGCATTGGATGCTTTTTCCTTTTCCGGATTAATGGATTGGAGTCCTTCCATGGCCTTTAACCCAAATGGCGTTGCTGCATTATCGAGCCCCAGCATATTGGCACTAAAATTCATCACCATTTGCCCCATAGCAGGGTGCTTTTCCGGAACTTCAGGGAAAAGTCGCTTCAAAAATGGGTTGAGTATTTTAGCAAGCCAGTTAATAGCACCTGCTTTTTCGGCAATATTCATCAGTCCAAGAAAGAATACCATTGCCCCCGTTAAAGGGAAGGCAACATCTATCACTGAGCTCTTGGCGCTATCGAACATCCCATCCACCAGGGTCTTAAAAACATCCGTATCATGCAGAAAGATGAATTTATACAGTGCGATCGCAAACGCAACGATAAAAAATGCTATCCATACAATGTTAAGGGCCATGGTGTTGAATTATGGGGTGAATATAGGGAGAAAAGCAGATAGTCCATAGACCATGGACCATGGTCTATGGACTATCAACCGCAAAGCGCTATATTTGCCGCTCGAAAAATCGGATTATGGCTTTACAAGCAGGTATTGTGGGATTACCCAATGTTGGAAAATCAACCCTTTTTAATGCAGTTAGCAATAGTGCAAAAGCACAGGCAAGCAATTATCGGTTCTGTACCATTGAGCCCAATGTGGGACTGGTAGATGTTCCGGATGAGCGACTGGCTAAACTGGCAGAACTGGTGGTTCCAGACAGGATTGTTCCGACCCAAATGGAAATAGTGGATATCGCCGGTCTGGTTAAAGGTGCCAGTAAGGGTGAAGGACTAGGCAACAAATTCCTTGGAAATATCCGTGAAGTAGATGCAATCATCCATGTGATCCGTTGTTTTGAAGACGAGAATGTACTGCGTGAAGAAGGAGCCATTAATCCTGTGAGCGATAAAGAAATTATCGATACCGAATTGCAATTGAAAGACCTGGAAAGTGTAGATAAGAAAATGCAGCGGGTGGAGAAAATGGCAAGAGTTGGTACCGATGTAAAAGCTAAAGCCGAATTTGAAATATTGTCGCGTTGTAAGTCTCACCTCGAAAAAGGTAAAAGCATATTCTCTCTAGGACTAAGCAAGGAAGAAAAGGCTGCGGTGGCTGATCTTTTTTTGTTGACAGACAAACCTGTATTGTACGTAGCCAATGTTGATGAAGCCAGCATGCATACAGGTAATAAGTTCTCAGAACAATTGAAAGCCGTTGCAGCAGCAGAAGGTGCTGAAATGATTGTGATGTGTAACAATATAGAGGCGCAGATTGCTGAAATGGATTCAGATGAAGATAAGCAGATGTTCATGGAAGAATATAAAATGACAGAACCTGCTTTAAACAGACTTATCCGCACTGCCTATAAATTATTGAACCTCGATACCTATTTCACTGCAGGTGTGCAGGAAGTAAGGGCCTGGACCATCCATAAGGGATGGAAAGCTCCTCAAGCAGCAAGTGTCATTCATACTGATTTTGAAAAAGGATTCATTAAGGCGGAAGTAATCGCTTATGAAGACTTTATAAAATATGGTAGTGAAGCAGCTTGTCGCGACAATGGCAGATTAAGAATTGAAGGAAAAGAATATATCGTAAAAGACGGCGATGTAATGCATTTCCGTTTCAATGTTTAATATATCTCTACTCCATATCTAAATCCGGAGCTGGATTTTGTATTTTCGCTACATGGTTAGCTTGTCTGTTTGGGAAAAAGAATCCTTTTATGCCCCCTGCGATATTGTTATTGTTGGTGCGGGTTTGATGGGTCTGTGGACAGCCCTTTCACTGAAAGAAAAGAATCCTTCGATTCGGGTAACCATTGTAGAAAAAAACACAACCCCACTTGGCGCATCTACCCGAAATGCAGGTTTTGCCTGTTTCGGAAGTCCTACAGAACTCTTCAGCAACCTGGAAACAATCGGCAAAGATGAAACGCTGCGTATTGTTGAAATGCGTTATAAGGGCATTGAAAAAATACGCAGGTATTTTAAGGATGATCAGATTGATTATGATGCTTGTGGCGGATTTGAATGTATCAATAAGGATTCAAGGTTCTGGTCAGCGCTGGACGATAGAATAAGCCAGCTCAATAAATTACTAAAAGATATTACGGGTAAGCGTTCGGTGTTCACCTATGCAGGTAATAAACTTGGTAATCTGGGACTTCAAAACTTTGACACCCTTATTGAAAACAACACTGAAGCAGCAATTCATAGTGGAAAATTAGTGCAGGCTTTAACCCAGTTGGTTATTTCAAAAGGGGTTACCATATTATATGGGTTCGAACTGAAAGAATGGAATTCAAAAGAAAATCATATTGAACTGGTTTCCTCCACAGGCAATCGTATCAGTGCATGGAAATCAATTCTATGTACCAATGCATTTACACCTTCTCTGATACCGAATAGTGAAGTTACTCCAGGCAGGGGACAAATCATCCTTACCTCTCCTATCCCAAATCTCCCGATGAAGGGAACATTCCATTTTGATGAAGGATATTATTATTGGAGAAACCTCGGTGATAGGATTTTATTAGGTGGGGGAAGAAATATTGATTTTGAAGGCGAAACGACTACTGAAATGGATGGCTCAGCCTTGATTAAAGATGCGTTGAATGCTTTCTTAGCCAATCACCTCCACCCTTCCATCAAAGTTGAAATTGAGCAATCATGGAGTGGCATTATGGCTTTTACAGACAGCCAGCTTCCTGTAACAAAGCATATAGGCGATTTTTTCGTTGCAATTGCCTGTAATGGCATGGGAGTCGCTTTAACGCCAGTAATTGCTGAAAGCTTTGCCGGTGATATACTTTCACATTATTAATGCATTTATTTTTTATCAATTCATTATTTTAGCCTGAACTTTAGCAGATGAAATTTTATCCTTATTTACTGGCATTCATTTTACTTGCCTCTTGTGCTGATAACAAGACAGACAATAACCAGGACAATAACAATACTACCGCTATACCTGCCCCAACAAATCTTAATTATTCCATTGTAAAAGTATATCCTCACGATACCAGCTATTTTACTGAAGGATTAATATGGTACAATAATGCACTTTATGAGGGTACGGGCCTTGAGGGTGAAAGCAGACTTGTAAAAGTTGATCTTGAATCAGGCAAGTACAGCCAAAAATTAGATCTGGCTAAAGA
>CAZTCS010000012.1:31245-44947 GCA_964611995.1 uncultured Sediminibacterium sp.
GGAAGGCTGGGGAATTACTCATAATGGCAAACAATTAATTTTAAGTACAGGCTCAAGCAATTTATACTTTGTAAATCCTGAAACTTTTGCTATCGAAAAAACGGTTGGGGTTTATGACAATAATGGATACCTCGCCAACCTAAATGAACTTGAATTTGTAAATGGAAGCGTTTATGCCAATGTGTATTTAAAAGATATTATCGTAAAAATCAATCCTGAAACAGGTTTGGTAGAAGGCAGAATCGATTTTACCGATCTTTTAAAGAAAACCAACCAATCCTTCGATGAAGCAGTTTATATAGAAAAAGGTTATGTACTAAATGGTATTGCCTATAATGCTGCAAACAACAGCTTTTACATTACGGGAAAAAAGTGGCCCGCTTTGTACGAAATCAAATTAAATTAAACACATAGATCAGCGAACTGCAGCGACGCTTATCGCCCAATGCGGTAAGGTTTGATGAAATACCGCTTAATAAAGCTCCCAGCAAGTTAGATTTTCCGTTTTTGTATTGTTCGCTCAGCATTGACACATAAAATGCATCGAACCACATTGGATGAATCGATGCTAAATTGAATTTATGTTGGTTTGCGATTAGCTCCATCCCTTTAGGTGAGAAATGGTATAAGTGCCTGGGAACATCCCATGCTGCCCAATGTGTTCCGTAAATGGCTGCATCTTTACTGGTATAGTTGGGTACCGCAATCACTAGTTTTCCCCCAGGCTTAAGCAATGTCCCAAACTGGCTGAAATAGCCATGTAAATCATGTACATGCTCTAACACATGCCAAAGTGTAATGACATCATAAGATGACGAGGGAAGGTTGTATATATCTTCTGCAGATCTTAAATCGATTCCGTGTTTTTGTTTGGCATTTTCTCTGGCAATGCTATCTGGCTCCAATCCGGTTACCTTCCAGCCAGCTTGTAGCATGGTGGTAACAAAAGCCCCTGTTCCCGCACCGATATCCAGTAATGTCCCCTGGTTTAATCCGCTGACTTTTTGTATCAATCTTCTTTTGCGACCAAGCGTATACCCTCTAACCCAATGGTATAATTTATTGATCAATCCTTTGGCAGTGTCTGAATGGGAAATATATGCCGCAGACTGATAGTAAGCACCTATATGATGGATATCCGGAACTGATTGGGTAAATCTATTGGTACAGGTATCGCAATGCCATATTTCGAATGCAGTATTGCTTACTGTATAATCTTTTGCAGCCATTATTGGATGAATGGCATCGCTGTTACAAAAAGGACAAAGGGTATAATTCACAATTGAGGCGCTCATGCATGTTAAACTTTAGAGATAACGGTAGGCGATGGCAGCAATGCCTAAAAGTAAAAGGATGATGGCATAGATCCACCAGCCGGAATCATTTTTGTCAACTGATCCATCTTCACCCATTTCATCAGACTGCCAAACAATACCATAAGGCAGGTCAATAGATGATGGCTGAATTGCAGGTGTCGCAGGTATAAAACCAACAACTCCTTCTGCTGTTTGTTCAAGGGTACCAATAAACGGCAGTTTCACAAAAGCATCCTGTGTAAGTTGTTCTCGGATGGATGATACCCAGGTGTTAAATGAGCCTATGGCAGCAATTTCATCTGTCGACATTTCATGCGCAAGAAACTGAAAGAGATTCTTATCGGCAGTAACCGGCTTTTCTTCAAACAATATCTGCTGTGCAGGCCCCTGCATTACCGTTCCATCTTCCTGCACGGATGCAGGTGTACGGTAAATGGCTAACCTGCCTATTTCAGGTATGCCCAAACGGCCGTTTAAAATGAGGTATTTGTACAGTAAATCTTGTATCATGGTTCCCTTTTACCGGAACGAATATACAACTCCCCCCAAAACATTCAATCCCAATACTTCATATTGGTTCCAACGCTGGTATTTATTATTGAGTACATTATTTAATTGTACCCATAAATTCAGTTTGGGCATTACAGAAAACTCAGCTCCCAGATTAATATCTGCGGCAGGTTTAAGTTTGAAGGTATTGAGGTTTACATCGCGGTATTTACTGCCATCCCAGAAAAATGCATCCGCTTTCAATTGAAGATCCTTTAATATTTTCCATTTCAATGTACCCGTTAGTTCAAACGGCAGTAATCCCCAGGGCTCATAATTAGGTAAATTGGAATATTTGCGGAACGTGGCACCAGCCAATAAAGAGAGTTTCTCCTGTAAAGTATACCCGAGTTCTCCGTGAATCTGTACAACATTCATGGAAGTTTCATACAAAACTGAAAAGTCTTTGCCATCAGTCACAGAATTAGGGAAAACAGGCTGGTTATTCAATTGCTGGAAAGAAATTCTGCCCCTATAGGTTAAGTGGTTGCCAGCCGATCCTTTGATACCGGCATACTGCTCCATCACTTTTGTATTCCTGAGCATCAGCATCGGTGTATTGATCCACGGATTAAAATCGGCGATACTCCGGTAACTATTCTTATTAAAATAGCCAACCCAGCCTGCTTCTGCCACCAGCGGGGTTTCAGGAACTTTAACTTCAGCTGTGATATTTGGCAGGGTAGCAAATTTTCCATTATCCCAGGATGGTCTGATACCTCCGGAAAGTTTGACCCCTTTGCTTACATACTCGACAGATGGACTAACATAAAAAAGGTTATTGGTTTGTTTCCACCTTGATCCAATTCCTGTCACTTCAAAATCAGTACCAGCTATATCTGCTGTTACACCAAGATCAATCGCAAAATGCTCTCCGAATTTTTTCTTCAGCGGGGCATTCAGGATTAGATTGTATTCTTTATTTGAACGGTTATCACTAAAATAATGCAAACTCAGTTTTGGAGCATAGGTAATATTGAAAGCATTTGCTTTTTTGTTACGTAAACCAATTTCAATTCCCGCATCATTAAACCTTCTTAGTAAAGAGCTTTTACTATAATGATACAATGTAGAATCATAGCCATAATAATAGCGGGTAGTGTTTTTATACCAGGCTTTTGTGGTCCATTCGTTATTATTGTTTGTATTGAATACCGATAACACACTTAACCCCAGGTTTGCATATTGCTGGGCAAAAAGATTTCCTTTATTGGTTAGGTAATCCGCTGTTACAATGGTATTACTTTTTACCCCATCTCCAAATGAGAACGCTCCCGATAACAGGAAACTGTTGAAATTACCCAGTCCAACTTTTACGGAATGGTCATTCTGCCAGTGAAACCCAGTATCAACCGGAAGTGCAAGTGGTTTAATCGGTACCGGCTGATAAGAAAAAAACAGGTTCTGCGCCGGAACAGCATAGGTAACCGGTGTTCTTGAAGAGTCTACAAAAGGAGATGCTGCTGTGAAATTTATTTTTGCGGCATTCTTTAAAGAAGGCTTGAAAGCAGATGTAACCGTTACTACCTTGGGAGCAGAAGTGTCTCCTAATGCTTCCCGATTGGCAATAGCTTCAACCTGCTCGCTGGGTGCCGTAGTTTTTTTAACAGTGGTAGTCTTTTTAGGAGTAGTTTTCTTTTTTGTCGTACGTCGGCGTTGTGCATCGGATGTAAGTACCGACAGCAACATCAGTGCAACTAAAACTCCTTTATATGTTTGATGAATCATGTATGCTGATTTATTCTTGTTCAACCTGATTTGTTTTCGCTTTTTCCGCAAGTACCTGCGTAAGTTTTTGCTGTGCTTCTGTTTTTAGTTCAGCTATGGTACCATTGTCTACAATACTCTTAAAGGTGGCTTCTGCATTAAACAGGTCTTTTTGTTTGAAATATATATCCCCCAGGAGCAGGTAACTTTTTGTTACCCAAAATTCATAGGATCCTGATTTTTTTATAACATCAAAAGCCGATTTCTCTGCATCTGCCATTTTATCCTGCTGGAATAATATTTCAGCAATACGATACTGCGATTCTGCTCCATACTCTGATTTACCCGTTGCAATTACCTGTTTATAGGCATTTATTGCCTGATCTGGTTCATTATTCAACTGGTGATTTTTTGCTACTACCAAACTTGCCATCATTCTATCATCAGTGGCAATACCGGATGCTTTCAGCAATTCTTCGGCATTAGGTGCAGCTTCTGCCCATTTTTGAGCCCTAAACTGACAACGAAGCAATCCTCTCATAGCTTCCAGTTTATTCTCCTGTTGTGTAGCTATGGGCTTTAATTGTGTAAAATATTTTTCGGCCTGTTCATAATCTTTCAATTCGAAGTAATAAATACGTGCAGCTTGCAAAACACTTCTCTCCGCAAAAGTACTCACCCCCTTCCCTGCTACTGCTACATAAAATGAAAGTGCTTCTTTTAAGGCTTTTTCATTCACCAGTATTTCTGCCGTAAAATAATTGGCTTCGATCTGGTATCTTCCGTCAGGGAATTTGGATAAATAATCTTTGTACCCATTTTTTGCACCTACCATATCCTTCACATCGTATCGTAACATGGCAGATTTAAACGTTAAAGAATCTTCTTCGTTATAAGTAACGGGTCTGCCATTGGCACGCATAAAGGATGCGAATTCTCCGGGCTGCTGGCGTTCTACAAATAAATTCCGGATATATTCAATAGCTCCATCAGTTTCCTTTGCATTAGGGTATGTTGATACAAGTGTTTTAAACTGTGTGAGTGATTCTTCGTTTTTATCAAGGTTAAAATAGGCGATACCCGCTTTCAGGTAAGCTTCTGGTTTTAATGATGCGGCTTTATTTCCTTTGATGAGTTTATTCAAGGGCACCAGGGCTGCTTCATAATTTTCATCCGCTATATAAGTATTGGCCATTTCCAATGCCGCATCTGTGGTGAATGGAGAACTTGGATACTTTACATCAATACTCTGTAATAATTTAAGTTTTTCGCCATTCTGGTTCATCGCACCTGCGATAATCGCTTTTTGGAAAAGTGCATAATCGGCGCCATTCATTTGCAGCGCCATAACCTGGTCATAAATTTTTAGTGCCTGACGATAATCCTTGTTCATGAAATAACAATCACCTGAACGCAGGTAAGCATCTTTTTCTATAACTGTAGATGCGGATCCGATATTTTTTGCAATCAGTTCAAACTGTTCCTTGGCAGCAGGATAATTTTCCGTTTTCAACAAAGCATACCCAAGGTTATACCTGGCATTCAATATATTCACTTCTCCATTCGAAACCGGATTTTTAAGGTAATCGGTGAAGAATGCTATTGCAGACTCATTATTTCCGTTACGATAAGCAATTTCACCTTTCCAGAAACGAGCCAATGATACAAGGGTATTATTATAAGGTACTTCCAGTAAGCGACTTAACAGAGGATCGGCCTGCGACAATTGCTGGTCATTGATGAGTTCTACTGAACGTCCATAAAGTAATCTAGGATATACTTTCATGGCATTCTCACTACGCACAGGTAAACTTTCGTATAAGGCCAGTCCATCTTTGTAGTTGCTGGTATTAGCCAGCGTACTCACAAGCAATTCTCTTGCTTCCTGCAACATTGTCGAGGTAGGATATGCTGCAGTAAAAGATTGAAACCCTTTCTGTGCCGCATCCATAAACCCTAACTCATAAGAAAGTTTAGCGTAATTGAAAGCGGATACTTCTTTTTGTAAAGCATTGCTGTTATTCGCCGCACAAAACTGGAATGCATTCCTTGCATTTGTTTTATCGTTTGTTTTCAAGTAAGCATCGGCCAACAGGTACATACTATTTTGCGCCAGAGAATCTTCTCCCCCACCTAATTGCTTAAAACCATCGATCGATTTGGTCCAATTCTTTGCTTCATAATAACAGTACGACAATTCATACAAATCTTCCCTTCTCACTTTTTGGTTACCGGCCACATATTTTTCGAGATAAGGCAAGGCATTTGCATATTGTCTTTTTTCGAACCAAAGATGACCTACCAATTGTCTTAATTGAAGGTCATAATATTGTCCTCCTTTCTTCAGTGCTGCTTCGCCATAGGATAAAGCTTTGTCGCGCTCTCCATTGAAGTAGTAAATTTCAGTAAGGTAAAAAGGTATTACGTTCTGGTAATCGGGAGATTGTTCTGCAATCTGGAAGCTTGCGATGGCTTCTCCATATTTTTTTTCATTGAATGCAATAAAGCCATAATAGTAATTCGCATCTATATAGTTTGGATCATCCGGAATCTGGCGAATGGCATTAAACAGTGGCCTGGCTTTATCAAACTGCGCCATGGTAAAATAGCCATAAGCCTGGTGGAACTTCATGTCTGCAATTTCACGGTTGCTGAGGTTGGCTATATTGGTTTTTTCATAGCTGGCAACTGCTTCCTGCAACATTTTTCTGCGGTAATAATACTCACCCAGATGAAAGTACATCATCTGTACATGTGGCACATCGTATTCTTTCTCAACAAAATCAACTGCCATTGGTGCAGCAGTTGAATCGTTGATTTTTAAACCACATAAGATATAGTAATACCTTGATTCAAGCTGAACAGCCATCGGCAGTTTACTATTAACCGCACCATTACTATATATTTTTTTGAATACAGGATATGCCAGACCATATTGGTCGTTTTGAAACAATTCCTTTGCCTGTTTGAATTCGGCATCAGGATCCTGCAACAATTGTGTTATCTGTGCCTTTGTGCCGCTATGCAATGCTAGTGTGGCTACAGTGAGGCTTATGGATAGGAATCTGTTCATAGATTGCGACTGCTTAATGACAAAGATTTCTGTTTCTTTCTTAATGAAAAGCGAAAAACCTTTTTTAAAGGTAGTATTAGCGTTTTGTAAGGAAAGGCTTAACAGGTATTTGTGGAAAAACAGATCAAGAGCGTAAGTTTGTCAACAAATCAGGATAACTATGTATGAGCACAGCACTACGGTAAGGATAAGGTATGCTGAAACCGACCAGATGGATATCGTGTATTACGGCAACTATGCACAGTACTTTGAAGTAGGCAGGGCCGAGTCGATAAGGGAACTGGGATTTACCTATAAAAAAATGGAAGAGATGGGTATTCGTATGCCGGTGGTGGCGATGGAAGCACGTTTCTTAAGGCCCGCACATTACGACGACCTTATAACCATTAAAACAATCCTAAAGGAATTACCCACCGATCACAGCATTAGTTTTTACAATGAAGTGTACAATGAGCAAAATAAATTGCTCACAACAGGCAAGGTAACCCTATACTTTATCGACAGCAATACAGGCAAAAGAACACAAATGCCAACTGCATTATATGAAAAGCTGAGTCCTTTTTTTGCGGATCAAAGTCTGTTATAATCCGGGCGCCAGTGTTGAATGGCAGCTTTAATGTCTTTGCTGCTCAGCATTTCCTTAGCTGCCCTATCAGCCAATGCAGGCAATTCTTCATCTGAAGCAAAACGAAGCGCAATAATTTGTCTTAATCTAAGACTACCAGGTAGTGGTTTTCCAGTTAGTATAAAATGACGGAATTGTTCTTCTGCCCTAATGGCCCTGTCTTGTGCTTTTAATGCAAATGCACGTACATACCAATAGATAAAACCAAGAATTACTGCGCTCAAACAAATCAAAGAAGCGGAATAAAGATTCTCTGGTTCAGATGCACTGAGGTTAATAAATGCACCGATAAGCAGGCAAAGAATGGCAGGCGCTACAATGAAATGCCAGGTTGGAACATATTGGGTATGGTTGTTGAAGTTTTGTTCTTTCATCATTAATGGTTTATGGCTTTGATCGTTTATTTTAATTCATCCAATACCAGGAACATCTTTTTCACTATTTCACTTGCTGAGCCATCATAATTATTTACCAGCATAGCAATCGTATAATTTACGCCATCTTTTGATGTATGATAACCTGCAAAACCCTTTGATCCTCCGATTGTTCCACTCTTTAACTTCATTTTATTATATTCTGGAAAAGCATCCGCGTAATACTTGAACCAGTCTTTTGTTCGTGCATATTGCAATACTTTAACCAATGCACTGGTAGTAACCCTATTTTGAGGTGATAATCCACTTCCATCAATCATTCTAAGTGACGCAGGATCAATACCTTTATCCTTCCAGAAATCTTTCATAATGGAAAGACCTTCCTCAGTAGAACCAAATCCTTTTTGCTGCCAGGCGATTGTTTTAACAAGACTTTCCCCATAAAGGTTTATACTTTTTTTCATGAACCAATAAACCACACTATCCAAGCTTGGTGATTCCTGTATGTGCAGGGGTGTCATCTTTGTGTTGCCCGACTTTACCCTAACGCCAGGCGTTTTTCCCGAAGTAACGAGTTGTGCTGCCAAACTGTAAGCCAGTTGTTGTTGAGGATCGGTCATGGACCCAGAAATGGTAAACCTTTGTTGCGCCGGAGGAATTGTTCCCCTAATGAAAACCCTTTCATTGTAAGGCGCGGAAAATATATAGGCATTATCTCCGCCCCCCCTTTTCCCAGCTTTCAGTTCATTCGTAAAAAGCAGGTTGTATAATTTAGGAACAGTCTTTACAATATTAACAGCATCTCCTGTATTCAAACCTGATTTCAGTACCACATCATACTGGTTTTCCCTCCAGTTGAGGCCATAAGCGCCTGCTCCGTAATAGTTGCCCATGTCATCCCATGGCCATCCTCCTGGCACAGATGATGTTTCCCACTGATCACTATGGGTGATAATATTTCCGGAAATTGATTTGATGCCTGCTTTTTCCAACAATACCTTCCATTCACGCAAAAGCAGGGTGTCGCTGGTTTTGCTGTAACGCCAGCTACCAAGAGTTGGATCTCCCGAGCCTATGATATGCAGGTTTCCATTGAGTTTGCCATTTGTAATTATTCCATCATAAGCCAACTGGGTTTTATAAGTAAATGCTTGTCCCAGTAAATCAAAAGCCACCGCACTGGTAACAACTTTCTGGCAACTGGCTGGTGCCAGACCTGTATTTGCATTGTATTCATACACAACTGCTCCGGTTTCGCTGTTTATAACGGAAAAGCCAAGTGTTCCATAGCGCATCTGCGAATCATCAACCAACTGCCGAACCGCTTTTTCAAGCTTATCCTTAACAGATTGCCCATGTAAACCGGACATAAAAAAAATCAAACTAACACAACTGTAAACAAGTCTTCTCATAAATGCGTTTTACCTTGCATTAAAATTAAGCGCCTGTAAAGTATGGAAAAAGTTTTTGCCTCAATTATAACAATCGGCGACGAATTACTGATTGGTCAGGTTATTGATACCAATAGTGCCTGGATAGCGCAGGCATTAAACAAGATTGGAGTTACCGTAAAACACAGGGTTGCAGTTGGTGATGTTTGGGAAGATATATGGTATGCCCTGGACGAAGAAAGCAAAAAATCCAAAATCGTGTTGATTACAGGTGGCTTAGGTCCTACGGCAGACGATATCACCAAACCATTGCTTTGCGAATACTTTGGCGGGAAGATGGTAATAGATGAAGTTACGCTTGCACACGTTACTTATCTATTCGAAACTGTATTCAAAAGGCCGATGATTGAAAGAAACAGGAAACAGGCCGAAGTACCCGATGTATGTACCGTATTGAAAAATGTACGGGGAACTGCACCAGGTATGTTGTTTGAGAAAGATGGTGTATTATTTTTTTCAATGCCAGGTGTGCCACACGAAATGAAATGGCTGATGGAAAATCAGGTAATTCCTGTCATTGAGAAAAGATTTACCAGAGGAGTTGTACAACATAAAACATTGCTTACAGCAGGCATTGGCGAATCATTTCTGGCGGAAATGATACAGGATATTGAAAATGCACTTCCTGCACATATTAAATTAGCTTACCTGCCTAATTACGGCATGGTAAGACTACGTTTAACTGGTACTGGAACATCTGCTGAGGTATTGGAAAAGGAAATTGCATTTTATTTTAACCAACTCACAGAGAGAACCAAAGACTTTCTGGTGATTGATGAGGACCTTCCGATGGAACTGGTGGTAGGTAAGTTATTAAAGGAGAGAAAGCAAACCCT
Source organism: uncultured Sediminibacterium sp. (assembly GCA_964611995.1). Classification (GTDB taxonomy): domain Bacteria; phylum Bacteroidota; class Bacteroidia; order Chitinophagales; family Chitinophagaceae; genus Sediminibacterium. Next base: position 41,177 of record CAZTCS010000012.1, read on the forward strand.
TGCTACCGCCGAGAGTTGTACTGGTGGTTATATAGCGCACCAAATTACCAAACACAGTGGTGCCTCAGCCTATTATATTGGGTCGGTAGTGAGTTATGACAACCGAATAAAAGAAAACCTGCTTAAAGTACCCTCAGAAATATTGACTACCGTAGGGGCAGTTAGCGAAGAAACCGTGCGGCTGATGGCCGAAAAAGTAAGGGAGATCATGCAAACAGATTATTCCATCGCTGTAAGTGGCATTATGGGACCAGATGGTGGCAGCCCTAATAAGCCTGTTGGAACCGTTTGGATCGCTATAAGTTCTGCAGAAAAAACCATTGCCCAGTTGTTTCAGTTTCGGTTCGACAGAGAAAGAAATATTGCACTTACTGCTACCAATGCCCTAAACCTGTTAAGACAATTGATTATTGAAAAGTCATAAATTGTTTCAAATAGCTTATATATTTGAATAAACTAATACATTAAATACATAAATCACTGGTAATTAGGTAGGTTGTGCATAAACACAAGCGAGTTTTTTCGGTTTTCGGCCCTGAATTGTTTATTTTCTCACTAATATTGCCCCCGAAAACAAACGGGTGTAAGTTTTAGATAGGATAAATTGTAACAGAACCGGTTTTTTGATCATTTATATTAAACACTACGAATTGTATGGCTATTGCTGAACTGGTGATGCCCAAATTGGGCGAAAGTATAATGGAAGCGACCATCCTGAAATGGAATAAAAAAGTGGGCGACCATGTGAAGCAGGATGAGACCGTGTTGGATATTGCTACAGATAAGGTTGATAGTGAAGTACCTTCTACAGCAGAAGGTGTTATTACAGAAATATTATTCAATGTAAACGATGTAGTACCTATTGGTACAGTTATCGCAAGAATTAATACTGCTGGCGACAGCGCTGCAGTTGTGGAAGTACCAGCACCTGTTGAAACGCCAAAACCTATTGAAGTACCTTCTCCGGCAGTAACAACTACACCCATTGCAGAACCAGTCGCCGAACCTGTTGCTGAAATACCATATGTCCCTGCTGAAGCACCTGTATTGCTCGAAAAAGCAGCAACCAATCGTTTCTATTCTCCACTTGTTCTGAATATAGCCAATAGTGAAGGCGTTAGCTTGAGCGAATTGGAAAGAATACCAGGTACTGGTACCGACGGAAGAGTGAGTAAAAAAGATATACTGGCTTATGTTGCGGATAAAAAATCAGGCAAAGTAGCACCTGTTCCAACAACTGCCGCTCCTGTTCAGTCTGCACCTAGATTTGAATCTGCTGCTATAAAAGCAACTGAACCAAGTTCTGCATCTATTGCCATTCAATCTGGTTCTGGAAAACTTAGTGACCCAGCGGCTGTAGTAGTCAGCGGAAATACGGAAATCGTAGAGATGGATCGTATGCGTAAGCTGATCGCCAAGCACATGGTAGACAGCAAACATACCAGTCCGCATGTTACCAGTTTTGCGGAAGCAGATGTTACCAATATGGTTCACTGGCGCGAGAAAGTAAAAGTAGAATTTGAGAAAAGAGAAGGCACCAAACTCACTTTCACACCGATGTTTGTGGAGTGCATTGCAAAAGTGATTGAGCGCTATCCACTGATCAACTGTTCACTGGATGGTGATAAAATAATCATCAAAAAAGATATCAATATTGGCATGGCAACAGCCCTGCCATCCGGCAACCTTATTGTTCCTGTAATTAAAGGAGCCAATCAATTGAATATTGTTGGACTAAGCAAAGCAGTAAACGGTCTTGCTGATGCGGCCCGCAATAACCGTCTAAAACCAGATGATACCAATGGTGGTACTTTTACACTTACCAATGTTGGTACTTTTGGAAGCCTCATGGGCACTCCTATTATTTCTCAACCACAGGTAGCCATTTTAGCAGTAGGTGCTATTAAGAAGCGTCCAATGGTTATTGAAACCAAAGAAGGCGATACCATCGGCATCAGACATATGATGTACCTCTCCTTAAGTTACGACCATCGTATTGTAGATGGAAGTATCGGAGCCAGCTTCCTTACTGAAGTAGCAAAAGAATTTGAGAAATGGGATGCTGAAAGACAGTGGTTTCAATACCTCTAATCAATTGTTGTTTTTGATGAACGGTTTTGCTAATACATGCGTGTTATTAACTTAGCATTCAATGAAAGTAGTAGCCTGCATTTTTATCATGCTAACTGGCTTCTTTACAATAAGGCCGTTGGTAATGATGTATCCTCAGACAACAGATTCCTGCGAATCTGTTAATGCCTGCAGGAAAGTATGCGGTGAAAATAAATCCAACCAACAAAACACTGGAGAAAAGAACTGCGATACTACCACGAGATGTAATACCAGTTCCTTTTGTTTTGTAAATCAATATTTACCTGTAGAAGAATCCAACTATAAAAATGGGTGGTCCGAATCACTCAAGCAAACACCCCCTTATTATATTGAAAGGCCTGTTTCAGGCTATTTATCTGACTGTTGGCAGCCTCCTGAAGTTCTTTTTATTTGATATAATCAATCCATTTTATTTAACACACAAATTACCATCAAATGAAAAAAACAATGATGGCCCTGATCGCTTTTACCCTGATCAGCGGCATAACTATAGCTTCAGGCAACAACAATAGTAAAGAAACCAAAAAAGTAACAAAAGAAGTATGCGACAAAAAGGTTTGTAAGGATAAAAAGGATTGCAAAAAATCCTGCACACCTCCTGGTTGTACAAAAAAATGCTAATCAATTAGCATGATATAGATGGCCCGCCAAAAATTGGCGGGCCTTTTTTGTTGGAGTGTCTGAAAGACCGAATGTGTAGCAAAATAAATAATGCAATATCTCCAATACAGTACCTATTACTTTCGGCTTTTCGGACTCCCCCGACTTTCGGACTTCTCCCTGATTTTCACACCCTGTTAATAAACAAATGCTGTTTTTGTTTGCAACTCTTTGTAAATTATGGAAACAAAACGGATCAGTATGAAGACCTTATCACAAACATGGTTTGCAGATGGTTATATTGATTTTGAATTGAAGAAATATACCCTCCTCGCCTATCTTCAGGAAATCAACCATCATTTTTGCCAGAACAAATTATACCCCCAACTGGCAGACTTAATATTCCATTACAATAACCTGGTTGCTTTTAAAGAAAATAAAAAATACCTGCAGGAGCAATTCCCTAAACGTTTAACAGGCATACAGATTGAAAAACTACAACTCCTTTATGAATCAATGGTGGAAGATGATGAGTTGATGCAGGAACTGGAGGAAATTATTCAGTATGCATCCCTCAATATGAAAGAAGCCATCAATAGCGGCACTGAGATTTATGAGTTTGTAGAAAACAAATTAACCATAGAACCCGTCGGACTGGTCCCACTGGATCATAATGAAGGCTATTTCCTGTTATGCGAGGGTACCTGCAAAAACACCTGGGTTTACCAGTACCGTTTGAGCATATTTGAAAAACACGACGAGAAATACCGGAGCATAAAAACCGAATTCGTAGATGTATGGCAAAGGAACATCGTAAACTCCTACCAAAACATCAAAGCCCAGTTAATCCGCAATCGCTCCGACCTCCCAAACCCCGCAGTATACGCAGTAGAAACCCCACTCACCATGCCCCTCGAAGAAACCCTACTCCCAATCGCCAAAAGAAGCCTAGTACGTTACATTAGCACGATCTCAAATCAAAGATCGTAGATCGCAGATGGCAGATGGCAGATGGCAGATTTCAGATCTCTGATCTCTGATGTCGGATTTGGATGTGGG
>CAZTCS010000013.1:0-11080 GCA_964611995.1 uncultured Sediminibacterium sp.
TGAACATTTCCCAGAGTGGACTCATTTCTCTCAGTTTTAATACGGTTTCACTTACGGCCTTGATGGTGTAGTCGATTTGGTCTTCGGTAGTAAATCTACCCAATCCAAAACGAAGCGAACTATGTGCCAGGTCATCGCCCAGTCCAAGTGCTTTCAACACATAACTTGGCTCCAGTGATGCAGAAGTACAGGCTGAACCAGATGAAAGGGCAATGTTTTTATTAAAGCCCATCATCAATCCTTCTCCTTCTACGTATTTAAAAGAAATATTACTTACATGTGGTAAACGGTGTTCACGACTTCCGTTCACATAAGCTTCTTCCAACTGCATTAAAGCATTTTCCAGCTTATCACGCAGTTTGCTCAGTCTTGCAGCATCATCGGCCATTTCAAGTCTTGCGAGTTCGCAAGCCTTACCAAAGCCAACAATACCAGGTACATTCAGTGTACCGCTACGCATGCCCCTTTCATGACCACCGCCATCCATCTGGGCAGTTACTTTTACCCTTGGGTTTTTGCGTCGAACATAAAGGGCACCAACGCCTTTTGGACCGTACATTTTATGGCCCGTAAAAGCCATGATATCAATACCGTCTTTGTTTACATCAACCGGTATTTTACCAACTGCCTGGGTTCCGTCTGTAAAGAAAAGAACACCATGTTTGCGAGCGATGGCGCTGATTTCTTTTACTGGCTGAATAACCCCGATTTCATTATTGGCATACATGATGGCAATAAGAATGGTATTTGGTTTGATCGCAGCTTCCAGTTCTTTCAGGTCTACCAATCCTTCCGGATTAACTTCCAGGTAGGTTACTTCCCCACCTGATCTTTCAATATGCTTACAGGTATCTAATACCGCTTTGTGCTCAGTAGTACAGGTAATGATATGATTCCCTTTACTGGCGTACATTTCGTATACGCCTTTGATGCCCAGGTTATCTCCTTCGGTTGCACCGGATGTAAAGATGATCTCTTTTGGATCGGCACCAATCAATTTTGCCACCTGCTCACGGGCATAATCCACCGCTTCTTCAGCCTGCCAACCAAATGAGTGGTTACGACTGGCCGCATTACCAAAATGCTCGGTAAAGTAAGGTATCATAGCTTCCAACACACGGGGATCCATGGGTGTGGTGGCATTGTTATCAAGGTAAATCGGTAATTTCAACATAGTACAGAGAAATTTGCTTGCTTATTAATACAAAAATACGTCAATCGGTTTATACTTGCAGAACTGAAACCCGCTTCCAGCCGCTTTTTTTCACAAATCGAAAGCCTATTTTAAAACAATAAAAGATGTTAAAAGTTGAACATATTGGCCTTGCCGTTAAAAATTTTTCGATTTCCATCCCCTTATTTGAGCAATTACTGTCTACTCCCTGCTATAAAACCGAGACTGTAGCCTCAGAAAACGTCAATACAGCCTTTTTTCAGGTAGGAGAAACCAAGATAGAACTATTGGAAAGCACCGACCCCAATGGCGTAATTGCCCGTTTTATCGAGAAAAAAGGGGAAGGAATACACCATATTGCCTTCGAAGTAGCTGATATTGAGGCTGAAATGACCCGTTTAAAAGGACTTGGTTTCCAACTCCTCAATGAAACCCCCAAATCCGGCGCCGACAACAAACTCGTCTGCTTCCTCCATCCAAAAGAAACCAATGGGGTGTTGGTGGAGCTGTGTCAAGAAAAAAAAGGATGAACAGAAGAACAGAGAAACAGAGGAATGTCCAATTTCCAAGTATTTACTTCGACGTTGGACATTCCTCTGTTTCTCTGTTCTTCTGTTCAACTCCTACTGCAGCCCCAATTTCTCAACCGCTGCCTGGGCGGCAACCTGAGAGGCGTCTTTTTTATTGTAGCCTTTGCCGACGGAAAGAAGTTCGCCGTCTAGCATGATGTGAATGGTGAAAAGGCGGCGGGAGCCTTCCATTTTTTCGTCTGCCAGGTCGAAAGTAAGTGTGTGTCCGTGTTTACTTGCCCAGCCAATTAGTTTGTTTTTCAGGTTGATGTCAACCGATTCAAGATCGTCTACAAACATGTGTGGAATAACAATCTGCTTGAGTACCCAGTGTTGTGTTTTCTCATACCCTTTATCAAGGTAAACTGCACCAACAACGGCTTCGAGCGTATTTCCGAATATCTGACTTCCTTTTAGGGAATTGTCGAATTTATTGTAGAAGGTAAGCTTGCGCAAGCCCATTTTAAGGGCGATATCGTTCAGTTGCTGGCGGTTAACCATTTTACTGCGCATTTCTGTGAGAAAGCCTTCGCCTTTATAAGGATATCTTTTAAAAAGATAGTCTGCAACAACGGCGCTTAGCACCGCATCACCAAGGTATTCAAGGCGTTCATTATTTTCTTCCGGGGTATCTTTTACCGAACGATGGCTGAGGGCGGTGCGATAAATAAGCAGGTTACCGGGTTTTAGACCCAATACATTTTTCAGCTGTGCCTCAAAAGAAGCGTCCGGCGATTTGGATGAAAAAAGTCGTTTTAAAAACTGCACAAATCTTAGGCTGTATATTTTTTCACGATTACACAGGCATTATGCCCTCCGAAACCAAATGTATTGCTTAAAGCCGCTCTTACGGTTTTCTGTTGTGCCTTATTGAAGGTAAAATTCAATTTAGGATCAAGTTCCGGGTCATCGGTAAAGTGGTTAATAGTTGGGGGTATGATGTCGTGCATCACACTTTTAATACAGGCAATAGCCTCAATTACTCCGGCGGCACCCAAACAGTGACCCGTCATAGATTTAGTTGCGCTGATATTGAGGTTGTAAGCGTGTTCGCCAAATACTTCGGTGATTGCTTTTACTTCTGCTCCATCACCTAATGGTGTAGATGTTCCGTGGGTATTGATATAATCAATTTCATCCGCACGCATTCCTGCATCTTTCAAAGCAGCAAACATTACATTGCGTGCGCCTAGTCCTTCAGGATGCGGAGCAGTAAGGTGATATGCATCAGCAGTTGCGCCTCCACCTGCGATTTCGCAGTAGATTTTTGCGCCACGCTTGATAGCATGTTCATACTCTTCCAGGATGAGGGCACCGGCAGCTTCTCCCATTACAAAACCATCGCGGTCCTTATCGTAAGGGCGGCTGGCTGTTTTAGGATCATCATTACGTTCGCTCATGGCTTTCATGGCATTAAAACCACCAAGTCCGGCTTCACTGATAACGGCTTCTGCACCACCTGAAACAATGATATCTGCTTTACCAAGGCGAATGGTATCTACCGCACTGATAATAGCATTGGTACTGGATGCGCAGGCACTTACTACTGCGTAGTTAGGTCCACGAAATCCATGACGCATGGAGATAAGTCCGGCAGCAATATCCAGGATCATTTTGGGAATGAAAAAGGGATTGAAACGTGGTGTTCCATCACCCTTTGCAAAGTTGATCACTTCTTCCTGGAAAGTGGTAAGTCCACCTATACCACTTGCAAAAATTACGCCTACACGATCTATATCTACATTGTCTTTAGAAATACCCGCATCGGAAACGGCCATTTCACTGGCAGCGATAGCGAGTTGTGCAAAACGGTCTGTTTTGCGGGCTTCTTTCCGATCCATAAACTGTGTTGGATCGAAGCCTTTGATCTCACATGCAAAACGTGTTTTGAATTTGGATGCATCAAATAAAGTAATGTTATCAGCTCCGGGTACACCATTGATCAACGCCGTCCAATAATCTTCAAGGTTATTTCCTAACGGGGTGAGGGTGCCAATTCCGGTAACAACAACGCGCTTTAATTCCATGATCAAAACCTGTTTAAGTGAACATCCGCCTTTCGTGGCCGAAGCCGCAAAAAGGCGGATGTAAAATTATTCCTTAAATAAAATTAATTCTTACTTGGCATGTTCTTCCAGGTAAGCAACAGCCTGACCAACGGTGGTGATGGTTTCTGCCTGCTCATCAGGAATAGAGATGTTGAATTCTTTTTCGAATTCCATAATCAACTCAACGGTATCCAGTGAATCGGCACCGAGATCGTTGGTAAAAGAAGCCTCATTGGTAACCTCGGCCTCGTCAACCCCTAACTTGTCAACTATGATTTTCTTAACTCTTGTTGCGATGTCTGACATTGTAAAAAGTTTTTGTTACAGCCGCAAAAATATACTTTTTGTCAAATAAGCAATCTTTTCGGGCATATTTGTTTCCACAGGGGGAAAGTGGGGGAGTCTGGGAGTCTGGAAGAAAGGGAGAAGACCGAAAGACCGGGAGTCCGGAGTCCGGAAGAAGAACGAAAGAGGTCGGGGCGTTTGAAAGTTAGAGAGAAGTTGTAGTTGGAGAAGTGATAATTACATATATAATAACAACATTTGACCTAAAATACCCAATTCCCTTCTTCCGGACTCCCGGACTTTCGGACTCCCGGACTGTCTCCAAATATTAAAAATGATTCCTATCTTGTACGTCCTTTCCCCTCAACTATGGCATTAAAACTCATTGATCACGGTACTAAAGAGTACCAGCAGATGGTAGAATTACGGTACCAGATATTGCGTAAACCGCTGGGACTCAGTTTTACCATGGAAGATTTGGCCAAAGAAACCAATGATATCCTGATAGGCTGTTTCGACGAAGAAAAGCTGGAAGGATGCTGTATGCTTACTGAAGATGGGCCTCAAACGGTTCGCCTTAGACAAATGGCTGTTTATGCCGGACTACAAGGAAAAGGCATTGGAAGGGTTTTGATGATGTTTGCCGAAAACATCGCCCGCGACCGCGGCTACAAGCGCCTCACCATGCACGCCCGGGCATCTGCCGTTGGCTTCTACGAAAAACAAGGCTATAAAATCTGCAGCGACGAATTCCAGGAAGTTACAATACCGCACTTTGTAATGGAGAAAATGCTGTAGAACAGACGAACAGAGGAATATCCAATATCCAATTCCCAAGTATTTACTTCGACGTTGGATATTGGATATTCCTCTGTTCGTCTGTTTATTTATCGCCAATCTTTTTCTTCAGCAGTCCTCTTAAATCGTGGCGGAACTCGTCGCCCATGGGTTCTTTGGGGATAAGGAAGAAGGATTTGCTGTCGAAATAAAGATGAAAGAAATGCGGGCTCTCAAAATAACGGACAAATTTTGTCCATTCCCAATCTACATAACCACGCTCATTTTCCAGTCTTATCGCCGATTCATTGAAATCAATGATAAAACTGTCTTTGAATGTACTCGCTTTCCGATAAATATTATTGGGTAGAAAATACCAGAAGGATGACATCAGCATGATCCAGATAAAGGACCCAAGCAGGAATGGCTCCGGCCTTATTTTCTTCATATAAAAAAGCACCGCCGCTGCAATGGCAAATACATTTACCAATATCATTAAAACCCTGATTTCAGGTTTCTGTACAAAGTGATAACGGAGTGCCTGTATTACTTTCTTTTTTTCGTAGGAGAAGCTTAGCTGCATAATACAAAGATAGGAAGCAATGGCAGATGTCTGATGGCTGATGTCGGATTTATTGGAGTGAGGTTTGGCAAAATCAGGTATAAATACGTTCATAAACCATGATATGATTATGCATATTGCCCGATTAATTTTTAATCAGGTTTATGATTTTATATCGTGCAGTTTCTGATGCCGAACAAGAAGATATACAATTACATAACTGTTTCCGTACCCAAATTAATACGCTTGAGGCGAAGCAATTCTTTTGTAATGAAATTGCTGTAAGGGAATATGTAGTGGCAAGCGTTAAGCGCAATTTCGTGCCTCCATATACTTATATATTAACCGTATCGGTTGATGATCAGTTTTTTTTACAGGCAACACATATTCGGCAGGAATTGGATGGTCATGACGCCATAAATATCGATCAGCAACATTTAAACTGTTTCAACAAATTTATTAACTTTATTCAATCAAATGTTATCAAAGACAGCCTATAATATAAAAGCAAAAATATCTCTTCTCCCTACCAGTTTGGGTGGAAGACAAAATCCTGTTTTTACAGGTTATAGACCCGCTTTGGCATTTAATACATTACAACATTTTTGCGGAGAAATAGAACTGCTTGACCATGCACAATTAAACCCTGGAGATTCCGGCACCGTATTTATCCGCTTAATCCCCGCCAAACATATTCGTAAGAATCTTAAGTCCAATGATGCTTTTACCCTGAACGAAGGAAGCAAAGCCATTGGTTCCGGAATTATTTTGAGTGCAGAGAAAGTGAGCTGTGAGTAGTGAATTGTCAATAGTGAATAGTCAACAGTGAGTAGTGAGTAGAAATTGATTTTAAATTATTAGATCCGCATATTCATCGCCTACACTACTTAAAGATCATTTATGGATGATTTTAAAAGAACAACGCTTTCACAGAAATATGCCATTTTACAGGCCACGCTTGATTATATGATTAAATATCATAGCAGTGCAGTTGTATGTGACGACGAAGACCCGGTATTAGAATGTTACCAACGTGAAAAAATACAGGCTGAAAAAAATTATCAGGAGAAGAACTCATCCAAACTGAAATACCAACTTGATCGTTGGCTGAAAATGCTGGAAAGAAAGATGGAGCTGGATTACCCCACTTTTATAAAAGAGCAAACTGGATTTACGATCAACTTATATGAAAACTTAACCACACTCATTGAAACATTCAATAATAAAAAGGAATTGAACAGCCAGCAAGAACAGGAAGATTGCATTAAATTGATACGATATTATGAGAAAACAAATACTGATAGTGCCGCAAAAGAAAAACTAGAGAAACTCTACCGCGACTATTTTGAAAAAAACTTCCCACCCCATACTTACGAGAATAATGACGAGCATAGCACCATAGTTTTCAGAGAGCGAATAGATGATAACACTGAAGTTATAACCTATACAACAATGGTGGGCGGACCAAAACTTAAAGACTTTAAATCCTGGGCAGTCGCATCTCCGGATCACCATAAGCAACTGATTGTCCAACAAGAAACATACGCCAAAACCACTACTACCTCGGTGCACATTTATACGAAAGGAAATCGAATTCCTATTTATTCAACCGAAGGCATACATAATATAGACGTTAGCTGGAAAGACAATTCAATAATTCTCTTACAAACCAAAACTGAATACAACCCTACATTAGCCGTTAAGAAAGTATCCTATCCCACAGAAACAATCTACATAGAGTACCTCCCATAACGTCATACATCCCCACTTCGCATTCGTTATTGACAATTCACCATTGACAATTCACTCCACTAAATTTCCACCATCTCTCTTCTCTTGCCAATCAATGCATTCATTACCAGCCAACCGGCCAGATAGGCAAAGCCGCAGATGAAGAACATGATATAGTAAGCCACTTCTATTTTATCGATACTGCGATAGTAAACAAACATGTTTTTCTGCACCAGCAATGATAGTAATATTCCTCCCAGTGATCCGAACATACCACCGATTCCGGTAACAGATGCGATGGCTTTTTTAGGGAATGAATCACTTACGGTGGTGAAGATATTCGCACTCCATGCCTGATGGGCTGCTGCCGCTAAGCCAATGATCAATACTGCCAGCCACATATTTATACTTCCCAGCACCTGCGCAAACACAATGGGTAATACGCATAATGCATAGATCAACATGGATGTTTTTCTGGCTTTGAAGACCGTCCAATTTTTCTTTATCAGCCATAATGGAACCCAGCCACCCAAAATACTTCCTAAAGTAGAAATGGTATACACTAATGCTACAGGAATAGCTATTTGCGTTGTAGTTAACTGATATTGACCCTGGAGAAAATCTGGTAGCCAGAAAAGATAAAACCACCAAATTGGGTCAGTAAGCAATTTACCAATAGCGAAGGCCCAGGTTTGTCTAAAGCCCAATAACTTAAACCAGGATACTTTTTCTGCAGGTCCTTCTTGAGTTGCTACCGAGGCATCATCATCACTGTGGATATAATCGTATTCTGCTTTAGATAGTTTTTTGTACTTACGTGGCACTTCATATAAAATGAACCAAAAGATCAGCCAGATAAAACCAATTAAACCGGTTAAAATAAATGCCCATTTCCATCCCCACTCAGCCGCAATAAAAGGTACGGTTAATGGAGCAATGATGGCGCCGAAATTGGCACCAGAGTTAAAGATACCTGTAGCCAATGCCCTTTCTTTTTTGGGAAACCATTCTGCAACACTCTTAATAGCTGCCGGAAAATTTCCTGCTTCTGTAACTCCCAGAAATGAACGCACCACCGCAAAACTGAATACACTTGAGGCAAAAGCATGACACACCGCTGCCAGGCTCCATAAACCTGTTGCCAACGCATACCCCAGTTTGGTACCCAGTTTATCGATCAGGCGACCTGCTCCCAACATACCAAATGCATAAAATAGCTTAAAGGCTATTTCTATATTGGCATAATCGGCATCGTTCCAGTTTAGTTCAGTAGACAAAGTCGACTTTAATAAACTGATTACCTGTCTGTCGAGGTAGTTAATCGTTGTAGCAAAAAAGATGAGTGAACAGATGGTCCACCTGTATTTTCCTATGGCTGCATTCATGATTATCGTTTAATGCGTTGAATGATATCAAGTACTTTTTTCGTTTGTTCGCTTATCGTGTTGTAATCCTTTTCCTCGAGCAGTTGTTTCGTGATGAGTTTACTTCCCATTCCCACCGCTTTCACCCCTGCACTAAACCATGCCTGAATATTATTTTCATCCAGCTCAACACCACCTGTCGGCATAAATGCAATACCCGGAAACAATTCTTTAATGGCCGACACAAAACCCGGACCAAGCAAATTGCCCGGAAATAATTTGATGAACTTTGCGCCAAGCTGTTCTGCCATCATTATTTCAGTTGATGTCATACAACCCGGAACCCATATTTTACCTGCCTTATGTACATATTCTGCAACAGCAGGAATCATACCCGGACAAATAATAAAATCGGCCCCAGCGTCTATAAAACTTTGGGCATCCTGAATGGTTTTGATGGTACCGATACCCAATAACATATCAGGCATTACGCTTGCTCTTTGTGCAAGCAAATATTTAAAATTGTCAAGCGCATGCTCTCCCCGATTGGTATATTCTATCACCCTAACCCCTGCATCATAAAGTGCTTTTGCTACCTGCAGCGACACTTCACTATCTGGATGGTAGTACAAGGGCAACATTCCCTGCGTAGTTATTGATTGTATGATTTCTTGATTACTCATTGCTTACAATAATGTTTTGAATATGACTTACAGTATTAGAAGTTGTATCACCCTTCTCCTGCAATTTTCCAAAAGCCGCTGCCGCGGCATAGTTTATCGTTTCTGTTGCTGAATAACTACTTAATGCAGCATGTATTAAGCCGGCCATAAAACAATCTCCGCTGCCTACTTTGTCAATAACAGTAGCAGTGCGGAAGGTTTTGGACCGAACTTGTGTCAGGGCGTCGTTCAAGATAGCGAAATACCTGATACCAGCACCCTCATCAAAGCGAAAAGTATTGGCAACTTTTTTACAGGCAGGATATTGTTGCATAATTGTACCTGCCGTTTTTGCCGCATGAGCCTCATAATCCTCCATATCAATAAGGGGCTGGTCTAATTCGATACCCAATAAGGTATTAGCTGCCCAAATATTGCCCATTACGAGATTGCAATATGGCAATAATGTTTTCATTACTTCAGCCGGCTGTTTTCCATACTTCCACAGTAAAGCCCTATAATTCAGGTCAACAGAAATGGTTACGCCTTTGGCACTGGCTGCCTTTAACACTTCCAGACAAAGTTCCGCAGCTGAAGCACTTACTGCCGGGGCAATTGCACTAAAATGAAACCATTGCACATCAGATAGTACTTCATCCCAATCAACCACTCCTGTAGACAAAGTAGCAAATGAAGAACCGGAGCGATCGAAAACCGTACCTGCATTTTTCATATCTGTACCCTGTTGCAGGAAATACAGTCCAATTCTATTCCCTGAATAATGAACAGATGAGGTATCAATATTTTTCTTCGCCAGGTAACCTGCAATATCTTTCGATAATGCATTATCGGGCATTGCCGTAAAATATTTGACCGGATGCCCCCAAACTGCCAATGCGGTGGCTGCATTCAATTCGGCACCACCCATAAAAACAGGTAGCTGGTTCTGTTCCAGCCATTGTCCGTTTGCAGCGGGCGATAAACGCAGTAATATTTCACCAAAACAGAGTACTTTCTTCATAGAAGTTTGCTTACCTGATTTCTGCAATTGCTACAGGATCCATATCCGTAAATGTATAATTCTCACCTGCCATTCCCCAAATAAATCCATAATTGGATGAACCGGCCCCAAAATGCATCGACCAGGGTGGCGAGATCACCGCTTCATGGTTGGCCATCAGGATATGTCTTGTTTCTGTGGGCTGCCCCATAAAATGAAATACCCTGTGCTGTTCAAGCACATCAAAATAAAAATACACTTCCATTCTTCTGGTATGCGTATGCGGTGGCACCGAATTCCAAACACTGCCATGATTGAGCACGGTTAGTCCCATAACCAACTGGCAGCTCTGTATTCCTTCCTGGTGTATGTATTTATAAATCGTGCGTTCATTCGAAGTGGAAATATCTCCGAGGTTCACAGGAGATGCTTCTTCTTTGGTCATACTTCTGTTTGGATAAGTATGGTGCGCCGGAGCGGACAATAAAAAGAAACAAGCAGGAGCTTCACCATTTGCACTGGCAAAACTTACTTCCTTTGTACCCTTACCAATATACAGTGCATCCATTTTATTCAACTCATACTCAACCCCATCTGCCACTACTACCCCAACACCTCCTGTATTGATGATGCCCAGTTCTCTTCTCTCCAAAAAATATTCCGCACGCAGTTCCGCTTCATTATGAAGCGCCACCGAATTGCGCACAGGCTTTACACCCCCAATAATCACGCGGTCGTAATGCGAATAAACCAACCTAAGCTGATCATCCTGCATCAATCCCCCAACATGAAAGTTCTCCCTAAGCGAAGCAGTATCCATACCCTTCACTTCTTTCGGACTATTCTGAAATCGTATCTCCATATTATGTGAATTGTCAATTGTGAATTGTGAAATTTTGATAGTGAGT
>CAZTCS010000013.1:11180-43899 GCA_964611995.1 uncultured Sediminibacterium sp.
TATCTCCATATTATGTGAATTGTCAATTGTGAATTGTGAAATTTTGATAGTGAGTAGTGAGTAGTCAGTAGTGAGTAAATTTAACCCTCAAATCCCACATCCTACATCAGAGATCAGAGATCAGACATCCGACATCTGCCATCTGCGATTTGCTACCGTCCCATCCATCCTCCATCCACCGTTATGATTGTTCCGTTTACATAGTCTGATGCTGTTGATGCAAGAAATACAACGGGGCCTTTGAAATCTGCTGGTTGGCCCCATCTTCCTGCTGGAATGCGGGAAAGGATCGCTGCATTTCTTTCTGCATCTTCTCTTAGTGCCGTTGTATTATCCGTGGCTATATAGCCAGGAGCAATACCATTTACCTGCACATTTTTGCCTGCCCATTCATTCGATAATGCTTTTATCAGGCTGCTTAATGCTCCCTTACTGGCAGCATAACTTGGCACATTGATCCCACCCTGAAAACTCAGGAGCGAACAGGTAAAGATAATTTTCCCTGAACCTCTTTGCAACATACCACTACCTATTTCGCGTGCCAATATAAAAGGTGCATCGAGGTTAATCGACATTACTTTATCCCAATACTCATCCGGATGTTCAGCAGCAGGCTTGCGCATGATGGTGCCAGCATTATTGATGAGTATATCAATAACAGGATGTTCCTGTTTTACCTTTTCAAGAAAAGCATAAATACTCTCCCTGTCTGAAAGATCGGCCTGGTAAGCATAAAAATTGCGCCCAAGTGCTTTCACTTCGGTTTCAATCTCACTGCCACTTAATTCCAGTGATCCTGATACACCAATGATATCTGCTCCTGCTTCCGCAAGTCCAAGGGCCATTCCTTTTCCTATTCCTTTATTGCATCCTGTAACCAATGCGATTTTACCCGTTAAATCAAATGCCTGCATATCAGAATATATATTTCGTGCTTAAAAAATTGGATTCGTGTGTATGTACTATCTCATTTATCAGGTGCCTGTTTGCATCCGTTAACTTGGCTGCAACCAGTGAGCGAATTGAGAAGGCCCTTAATGCATCTACCACAGATAAGGTACCTTCTGCACTGTCTTTTCTACCGGTAAAAGGAAACACGTCTGGACCACGCTGGCACTGACAATTAATATTTACCCTGCTCACCTGGTTCACCAGTGGATCAATCAATGATGCAAGTTCTGTTGTGTCATTACTAAACAAACTAACTTGCTGACCATGTGTTGAATCGATCAGGTATTGAATGGGTTCATCAATATCTTTAAAAGGAATAACCGGAATCAGTGGTCCGAATTGCTCTTCCCTGTAAAGTTTCATCTTTTTATTTACCGGATATAATACAGCCGGATAAACAAAAGACTCATACTGCTTACCGCCATTTTCATTCATGATGGCTGCGCCATGCTGAATCGCATCATCAATACAAGACTGCAGATATGCTGGTTTATGTGGCTCTGGTAATGGCGTTAACATAACACCGCTTTCCCAGGGCATACCAAATTTTAATTTACCTACCGCTTCGCTCAGCATGCTGGTAAACTGCGCTGCCAGACTTTCATGCACAAAAACAATTTTCAATGCCGTGCAACGCTGTCCATTGAAGCTAAGGCTACCCAATACCGTTTCCTGTACCGCCAATGCAAGGTCGGCATGTTTGGTGATCACGGCTGCGTTCTTTGCATCGAGACCGAGTATTGCCCTTAGGCGGTTTACTTTGGGGTGAAGTTTTTTTAATTCATTGGCTACTTTACTTGAGCCGATTAAAGTAAGCACATTTATTTTTCCTGATTGCATTAAACCAGGTACAATTGTATTACCCCTTCCATAAATGGTATTTACTACTCCTTTAGGAAAACAACTTTTAAATGCTTCCAGTAATGGATAATGTAATAAGGTACCATGCT
Organism: uncultured Sediminibacterium sp.; assembly: GCA_964611995.1. Classification (GTDB taxonomy): domain Bacteria; phylum Bacteroidota; class Bacteroidia; order Chitinophagales; family Chitinophagaceae; genus Sediminibacterium. The sequence continues at coordinate 13,082 of CAZTCS010000013.1, forward strand.
TCGGAGGTTTAAAAAGTAATGTATTCCCCATGATGATAGCAGGAATAAGCGTAGTAAAGGTTTCATTCAACGGATAATTGAATGGCCCCATACATAAAACCACCCCTAATGGCGAACGTCTGATCTGCGCAGCAATTCCTTGCTCTATTGTAAAACGTGAGGAATCGCGGTCGAGTTCTTTCAATGCATCAATGGTTGCATAAATGTATTCTACTGTGCGGTCAAATTCTTTTACAGAATCACCCCATGATTTACCAATTTCCCACATGATTAGTTTAACCACAATGTCTTTTTGCTCGAGCATTTTTTCAATAAACTGCTCCACGCAGGCAATTCTTTGGGCCACACTCATAGTAGGCCATTGACCACGGCCATTGTCATAGGCACGAACAGCGGCTTCAAGTGCTTCATTGGCTTCCTTTTCTGTACATACAGGGTATGTACCAATTAGTTTACGTTTTAAGCCATCTGTTGTTTGAATACAAATAGGAGAATACACTTCATGTACATTTCCGTTCCATGTTTTCATGGCACCATCCGATAAATATTCGCGCTGGTGTATTTCACCAGGCAATAGGTATTGCGCTGGTATGTCTTTTTCTTCGACGAAGAGTTGGTTGAGTTTTGTTTGAAAATCCATTCGATTGTTGCTTGCTTTAAAAAAAATATTTTCAGTGTCTTTCTGTGCTTTCAGTGGCAATACTTTTTATTAATTGCCACTGAATACACTGAAGAACACTGAAAGATTGTGCTTAGAGGGCTGGGGGAGTTATTCCCTGCCAGCCGAAATATTGTTGTGCGTTACGGTAACAAATATCTTTAATAATCTTCCCCATCCATTCCATATCTGCCGGCAGTTCTCCTTTTTCAATTTCTTCTCCAAATAAATTACAGAGCAGTCTGCGGAAATATTCATGACGAGGGAAGGAAAGAAAACTGCGAGAGTCTGTGAGCATTCCCACAAAACGACTCAGCAATCCCATATTAGACAAGGCATTCATTTGCTTGATCATACCATCTTTCTGGTCGAGGAACCACCAGGCTGCACCGAACTGTATTTTACCTGCAGCAGAACCATCATTAAAATTACCAATCATGGTTGCCATCAGTTCATTGTCTGCCGGGTTCAGGTTATAGATAATGGTTTTGGCCAGTTTATTATCGCTATCTAGTTTATTCAGGAATGAAGCGAGGGGTCTTCCTTGCGAGAAATCACCAATTGAATCCCATCCGGTATCAGGACCAAGTTGTTGCAACATGCGTGAATTATTGTTGCGCAATGCACCAAGGTGAAACTGTTGCACCCATCCTTTCTCCCAATCCCACTCAGCAAAATGAACCAGCATGGCTGATTTGAATTTGCGTTGTTCTGATTCATTCAGTTGTTTACCTGCGTGAATTTTATTGAAGATGCTGTTGATTTCAGAACCGGTAAAATCTTCTGCATAAATTTCTTCTAACCCATGGTCAGATACGGAACATCCGGCAGCGGCAAAAAAATCATGCCTGTTTTGTAGGGCATAGAGAAAATCATCAAAAGAAGAAACCGAGATGCCGGTTACTGCTTCCAACTGATTGATATAATGATTGAATTTTACCGCATCAGTTACATTCATTGCCTGATCAGGACGAAACGCTGGCAGGATAGGCACTTCAAAACCATCCGATTTTATTTTTGCATGGTATTCGAGTGAATCAACAGGATCATCGGTGGTACAAACCAGTGCCACATTCATTTTACGCAACAGGTTTCTAACCGTATAATCATCGGCCTGCAACATTTCTGTGCACTTATCAAAGATTGCATCGGCTGATTTTTCATTCAATATTTCATTCACCCCGAAATACCGTTGCAATTCAAGGTGTGTCCAATGGTATAGTGGATTGCGCAGCGTATAAGGAACCGTGCCTGCCCACTGTTTAAACTTATCCCGGTCGCTGGCATCACCAGTACAGTATTTTTCTTCCACACCATTCGTACGCATAGCGCGCCATTTATAGTGGTCGCCATATAACCATACTTCGGTTAAACTTTTAAATTGCTTGTCTTCAGCTATCTGTTGTGGAGAAAGGTGACAATGGTAATCGATAATCGGCATTCCTTTGGCATAGCCATGGTACAATTCCTGCGCTGTTTTATTATTCAGCAAAAAATTTTCGTCTAAAAACTGTTTCATAAGCTGTTTTACTTATTGTTGATGATCAGAGGCTAACCCCTCTTTTCCATGGTATAAAATCGTCTTGTCCGTTTCGAACGGCACTAACTTTAATCCTTCCACTGGCAACTTCAATCACATAATTCAATATTCTTTCTCCTGCTTCTTCTATCGTTTCTTTTCCTTCAATAATAGATCCGGTGTTGATATCAATGATATCTTTCATCCGCTCATACAAAGCTGTATTGCTGGATAACTTAACGACTGGCGCAATCGGATTACCTGTTGGTGTTCCTAATCCGGTGGTAAATAAAACCACTGTGGCTCCTGAACCAACTTCTGCAGTGGTAGATTCAACATCATTACCCGGTGTACAGAGCAGGTTTAATCCGGATTGGGTTACTTTTTCCGGATAGTCTAACACATCTACTACAGGAGATGTGCCTCCTTTTTTCGCGGCTCCGGCAGATTTTATGGCGTCGGTAATCAATCCATCTTTTATGTTGCCGGGAGATGGGTTCATATAAAATCCACTTCCTGCTTCTTCTGCTTTTTGATTATAATGCTGCATAAGCTGCATAAATCTTCCAGCTTTGTTTTCATCAATGCAACGATCACTGAGTTCTTGTTCTACACCACATAGTTCCGGAAATTCAGACAAAATAACACTACCTCCTAATGCTACCAAAAGATCTGATGTGTATCCGATAGCAGGGTTGGCAGATATTCCTGAAAACCCGTCTGATCCTCCACATTCCAAACCTATACAAAGTTTGCTAAGTGGCGCGGGCTTTCTGCTGTTTTTATTTGCTTCCACCAATCCGGCAAATGTTTGCTTAATAGCAGTTGATACCAATTTGGTTTCTGTTCCCAGCTTCTGCTGTTCCAGTATGTATAGTGGTTTCTGAAAGTTTTTATCCCGCTTGCTGATCTCTTCCTGCAGCATTGCTACCTGGGCATTCTGGCAACCAAGACTTAATATAGTTGCGCCTGCTACATTCGGATGGGTAATATATCCTGCCAATAATCCACAGAGGGTTTGTGCATCCTGTCTTATTCCACCACAACCACCATCGTGTGTTAAAAATTTGATACCATCAACATTAGGAAACAAAGGGTTGTTAGTATTTGGTGTTTCCTCCTCTACAAAATCTGTTTCCAGTATCGCATCTGTGGCTGCACCTGATTGATATAAACGGGTAAGGTGTTTGGTGAACTGGTGGTATTTTTTTACCCGTGCATAGCCGAGTTCCTCCAGCAAGGCCTCGCGAATTACTTCTATGTTTCTGTTTTCACAAAATACCAATGGTATCACCAGCCAGTAATTTGCTGTACCAACAGAACCATCTGCCCGATGATATCCATCGAAAGTTTTTTGCTGCCAACTGCTGATATCTGGAATATACCAGGCAGTTCTTCTTTCATGAAGACCATAAGTACCAGATGCATGGGTAATATTTTCGGTACTGATACCTACACCAACCGGCAGGTCCGCTTTTGCCTTTCCTACCAATACACCATACATGGTAATAGCGCTGCCTGCTTTTATCTGTTCTGTGGTAAACTTATGTTTTGCCGGAATAGGTTCGGCTAAAGTATAAGATAGTCCTTCCCAAACCACTATTTCACCTACAGCCAGATCCTGTAATGCTACCAATACATTATCTGCCGGATGTACTTTAATTATTTTTCTCACTTCACTCATGCAACTGATTTTTGACTATCCACTGATTTCCACAAATCCAATGGGCTCTGTGTTTCTAATTGAAGATAATGTTCGGTAACTGCCGATACAAAATCTTTATACTTCGTAAGATCTGTTCCCCATATGGAGGTATCGGCTAAAATTAAACGAATGGTTTCAGCATCAGCTAATTGGTCTGACCAATAAGCATAGATAGCTCCCATTTTATCATCATTCAATACCAATCCATGGTCGTTTACAAATGATTTACCATCTTCCGCAAGCTTTGGTTTCATGAATTGCAGGTAAGCCGCAAAACCAAGCGCCATTGTTGTATTAGGCACTTCTCCTTGAGTATATCTTGCTTCAATCAATGGCACATTACGCATGGCCATTTTTGAAGTGTACTGAACTGCTATATGATGCCACTGATGGTCAATATAAGGATTACGGAAGCGGTCAATTACCTGTCTTGCAAATGCTTCTGCATCTGTTTTACTGATATCATTTTTTGCAATAAGCGGTGCAATTTCTTCCATCATAATGGCTGTGATGAAACCAACAAAAGTTTCGTCTTGCATTGCATCTTTGACCAGCTTAAATCCTGCCAGACAAGCAAGACCACAGGTAAAAGTATGCGTGCCATTCAGTAAACGCAATTTGAGCTCCCTGAACCGGTTAATGTCTTTCGCAAGCACAACACCTTTATCGGCCATAGCGAATGAAAGTATTTGCCTGGTTCTTTCCTGATCCGTTTCAATGGCCCATAAGCGATAGGTTTCAGACATGATCATCAATTCATCACTGCAACCTAATTGCTGTTCTGCAATTGCCTGATCTTTTTCCGGGGGCTTTCCTGGAACTATCCTGTCAACAAGTGAACTGCAAAAATCATTTGCTGCATGCAACCAGTACATAAAATCGTCTGACAATCCTTTCAGTCTGGCCAGCTCCGTTACAATGGCTTTTAGTTTTGCGCCATTATCTGTAATAAGTTCTGTTGGAACAATGACCATTCCCGCATCTGTTGCCCCTTTAAAATATTCGTATCGTTTTAAAAGAAAGGCGAGCAATTTACCCGGGAAAGAAGCAGGTATCGTTGCTGTAGCATCGCTGGTTACCAGGGTTATACCTACTTCAGTAGTATTGGAAATAATCAGTTGCATTTCAGGATTAGCTGCACAGGCAAGTATTTCTTCCCATTGACTACTCGCAGATAATACCCGGCTGATAGATGCATTAACGATTAGCTTTTCTGTTTTAACCCCGGCTTCATAACCTCGCTCTAACAGCGTGTACAATCCATTCTGCGCATCGAATGCATCTGTGCCTCCTCTGTCTGTAGATTTTACCACTACAATTCTTCCATTAAAAATTCCCTGCTTGTTTGCCTTGTCGATAAAATAATCCGGTAAGCCCCTAAGCAATACACCCGTACCAAACTGAAGTACACGTTCGGGTAATTGCAATAATGACTTATCAGGACATTCAACCTGCCCCGACTTTAGATTTACCAAATTGTTTGCACTGAGTTGCATTCGCGCTATAACTTTAATTAAGGTGATTTTTAACTTTCCATGCCGGATACTCTTTCTTAAGTATTTTTTCCGGCCAGGTACCATACCAGGCATAACCTATTCTTCGTTCGTGTTCTATTTCTGAAACCTTATACTTTCTTATACTATCTCTCCCGGTAAAAAATGGTTTGTTGTTGGGTATCTCATAAAAGCGTGCCCATATTACCGCATTGGCAGCAGGTACAATCACCCTGTCTTTTCCATTGGGCATGGATGGGTCTTCAATATCCCGGTACACATATCCTTCTATCTTCACCAGTTCAAACCATTCAACAGCCGCTTTTACTGCTTTAATGATTGCATCTGTCGGGTTCGGTAACCTGATCAAAAAAGAAAGTATACCGGCAGACTCCATGCCACTCAAAGAAACCAGCTCAAATTTTCTCGCCATCTCTGGTTGCAAATTGTGTTGGTTATACTGCGCGCACCATGCTGTTGGTTTACCATTTTCCAGTATCTGTGTTTTAAGAATACAGTCAACTCCTTTTTCAACCGCTTGTTTTGCCAGCGGAATAAAATCTTTGCTTACCAGGTTGAAATTGTTTTTTTGTTCAACGATATCCTGCAACACATTTAATACATTGACCATGGCATTATCGTTGTAAGTAACCTGACCACGGTATAAACTTGAATCCGGATAATATTGCGGCCATCCACCATTTTGGTATTGTGCCTTCAGGCAATAGCGAATTCCTTTCTCTGCAGCAAGGAGATAACGATTATTTCCTGTTTCTTTATACGCATATACCAGGAACCTGATTTCTTTAGTTGTTGCACTATTATCGATGGTTGCGTCTTTGTGTAAAGAATCTGCAATGATGCGTTTCTTCTCTGCCTCTGACAATCGTTTTGTATAATCCACTTTCACATTCTCCACCGCCTTGGGCCATCCACCTACCGCCCGTTGGTATACCAACATATTTTCTGCCTGCAACAACAACGATTCCAACTGATATGTTCCTTTATTGGTTGACGTTTGTTGCTTTGTTCCTTTATTAGCCGTTGCTTTTCCATTGTACTTAAATGGCAATACCGCAAGTGGGTTCCATTTACCTGCAAAGGTCCAGGCAACTGTAATCATTTCAGGCTTAGGTGCGCCTTTGGCTTCATTTAGGTTGTCTTTATGCCAGTTGTAATCGCCCCCATTTCTATGTGAATTATAAAAGTAAACACGGTGACCCCACTGAATGATGTTTTGTGGGTTACTAGGGTTAAGGTATATCGGTGTATCTGCCATTTGCTCCGAAAAACTGCAGTTCAATAAATAGAATTGTGCATCCCGGTGATACCTGCCTAATTTAAACCCTTGCTCGCCCTTGAAAGTACAGTTGACTAATACCGTTTTTGAATCCTGGTATTTTGAACCATCGTGCCAGATTGCCGCAACATTTCCATGTGCAACAAATTCGCAGTTTTCGGCCCATGCCCATCCACGCGGACAATAAAAATCAACCCCACCTTCCATCAAACAATCTTTGAAATAATACATGCCTTCTTCCACGTTCCATGGACTAACCGTATCTCCACCATAAGCACGCAGAATACAGTTGCGGACAATGAGTCTGGTTGTATTAAAACTTCTCAAAGCCATCTGGTGACTTGACCTACGTATTTGTTTGGTGATGGTACCTGTATCGGTTTTACACTCTACGTAAGTATCGTTTACATGGTCAAAGCCATAACTATTGATGATACTTAGGTTTTCAAGCACCAGATCATTGCCCCTGAGGTTTAATGCAGCAACTCCCCAATCGTCTGCACTTTCACAGCGCCATACATCTCTGGATAAGGATATCTTCAGAATGGTTTTTGTTTTGTCTTCTCCGGCGATTGTTATTTTATGTTTGGTGATAAAAACTTTCTCTGCATAGGTTCCATTCTTCACATAAATCACCCTTTGTTCATTCGCTGTATCTGGCAAACTGTTTACTGCATCCTGAATATTCCTAAAATCACCTCCGCCATTTGCATCTACTACCAATACCACTTGTTGTGCCTGTAAAGAAACAGACAAGCATAACAGCCAAAACAGTTGTATGATTTTAGTTCTACTCCTCATCATTACTTTTTTGCTTTCACCGATCTCAGCAACCAGGTTGCCAGTTCTTTTGCTGCCTGATAATTATCAAAGTCAGGTGTAAGTCTTCTTCCGTCTATGTATTCATTATATAACCATGGATCACCGATGGCAAATACTTTACCCTTACCATAGTTGCTTGTGGCCATTATGATAAACTCTTTGTCTTTTACCAATGCGTTTGCCGGCGGCGTAATACTAAGTGATGCCAACTCTTTAATAAAGAAACGTTTCGCCGTTTTAAATACCGGATTGTCTTTCTCAGTTTTTACCAGACCCGTTTCGAATTGATCGTTCTTCACAGCATTACGGTTGTCTTTATTAAACCTGATGCCGAATACCGATGCCAACCCATTAAAATGATCCAGTTCAGCATTCACAGAATCATTGGCCATCAATACCAATACACCTCCTGCCTTTACCCATTCGCTGATAGCTTTAACATGTTCAGGTTTTACATATTCCGGTTTTGCTGTTTCCCTTTCTGTATCCGGATCCACAATAATGTAAACCGATGCATTTTTCAAAGCAGTTGCAGTAGGTTCAGTAAACAGATCGGTTGTAATGGCACCCTGGTTTCTGAAGAGGTTGCCCCATAAGGCAAAGCCGCTATTCATCCTGTCTTCCCAGGTATAATGAAAGGGTACAGTATTACCCAATTTGTTTTTTCTGGTTTCGTTATTAAAGAAACGGTCAAGCACAACGGTTTTCCCTGTTCCGGGTTTTGGTTCTGTTAATGTTTCCATTTCAGTTGCAGCCAGTATAAATGCACCCAACCCTTTCGGGTCATCTGTTACGATTGGCTCACTTATATAATACTTGAAACTGCCATCGCGGTATGGATTCCCACCCAAACCCGCAACCTGGCATACGCGATTGAGGTGTGCTGTGCCATTTTCTTCGGTTACAAAAGTTTTCAGTAAACCTGCATACGCTTTTTTAACCGTGGCCATTTCTGTAGCTGGTGATATACCCAGTCTGATAGCCTTAGCCATGGTATATACAAACATAGAAGAAGCGGATGCTTCCAGGTAATTACCTGTCTGGTTTCCTTTGTCCAAAATCTGCCACCATACACCCGATTGGGTATCCTGTACTTTTTTTATCGCGGTAATATATCTTTTAAGGATTTCAACCAGTGCTTTTCTTTTAGGATGGTTCGATGGAAAAATTTCAAGCACATCGGTTATTGCCATGCCATACCAACCCATGGCCCTGCCCCAGAAATGGGGTGATTGTCCGGTTGACTTATTGGCCCATGCCTGCTCTTTACTTTCATCCCATGCATGATACAATAATCCGGTTTTGGCATCTCTTGCATGCTGCTCCATCCAGATAAACTGATTGGCAATATCATCAAAAGCTTCTGGCTCATTAAAGCGGCTGGCATATTCCGCATAAAATGGCTCGCCCATATACAGACCATCTAACCACATTTGCCAGGGATATATTTTTTTGTGCCAAAATCCTCCTTCCTTGGTACGAGGCTGCTGTTTTAATTGATCACGTAAAGTGGATGCTGCTTTTCTATATTTCTCGTCTTCCATTACATCGTATAACATAAGCAGGTTTCTACCTGGCGTAATATTATCAATGTTGTAATCTGTCTGTTTATAAGTTCTGATTTGACCATCTTTGTTTACAAAGAAGTCCATACTTTTTTTGATGTAGTTAAAGTAAGCACCATTACCTGTGCGCATCCAAACTTTTTCTATTCCTTTTAGTATGAGCCCCTGATCATAAATCCATTTTGCGGGCTGACCAGCTTTCAGTGCCATACTATCGGGCCATAATTGCATTACTGTTGCTGCCATACGTTCAGACCAGGGCTTTTGGGCACTGGTTATAAAGGGCTGAAATAAAATCAGGATCAGTATGCTGCAGAGGATTTTTTTCATGGATTATTTCAATTCAAGTAAGGATGGTGTTGCACCAAAGCCAAACTTTGTTTTATTTTTAAATTGATCAATTGCTGTACCGGTAACTTTTACCTTTCCGTTGCGATCACCATAAATTGTCATGATCATGGCAGGATTTGCATCGTAACGCAGCTTATTAAAATTAATACCCGCACTGTTTTGAATTGCGATCAAAGGGTTGGTATCAGCAGGTTGCAGGTAAACATTGTTAAATGTAATATCCTGTGCTTCTGTACATTCAATACCCTTGTCTGTTTTCATCACCATATTATTGAATACCAGATTACTCACCCGCATTTCTGGAATACCCCTTACAAATACTGCTTTTGCAGCGCCATTACAGACTATATTGTTGATGTAGAAATTCCGGAATACGGGTGTTGCTTCTGTTACCGGAAGTATTTCAACCTTTGGTAAAGCTCTTTCTTCACCTGCTAATGGAACAGGATCCTTAGCAGCATAATACATATCAAAGGAAATAGCTTCACCTGGAATATCTTTCATATTGATATTTGACGCATAAATATTTTCCACCACACCTCCACGACCACGAACTGTTTTAAAACGTAATCCGATATCAGTACCGATAAAATTGCAGTCAGACACAAACAGGTTTCTTGCGCCCCCACTCATTTCACTACCAATTACAAAACCACCATGGGCATGATAAACGGTTGTATTCTTTGCAATTACATTTTCAGTAGGTATACCTCTTTTCCTTCCCTCTTCATCTCTTCCTGATTTAATACAAATTCCATCATCACCCGTATCAAACTTGCAACCATCAACCATTACATTGGCACAGGATTCAAGATCCAATGCATCGGTATTCTGTCCATACCATGGATTTTTTACCGTTACATTTTTAATCGTGATATGCTGGCTGGTAATCAGGTGCATGGTCCAGGCAGGAGAGTTTTCAAAAGTCACCCCATCAATCCAAACATTCTTACAATCTAGAATGCGTAACATATTTGGACGAAGAAAATCCCTGATCTCTTCAAAATCTTTTAGTTCCATACCCGGCAACAGCTTACCGATATTATTCGTCAACGAACCTTTTAATGCACCTTCAGATGAATACCAGGTTGATTTATCTTCTGTTACAACACCGCCGCGTGAAATGTGTTTTTTCCATTCAGAATCGGTGAGTTTATTTCTCTTTAACGGGCGCCATACATCTCCCGATCCATGAAAAATACCATATCCGGTAATGGCAATATTTTCAAGGTTCTCTGCGGTTATGGGCGACTGACAACGTGCTGCGAATACACCTTCAAAAGAGGATTTCACCAATGGGTAAGCTTTTCTGTCTGATGTAAATAATATCAACGCATTCTTTTCAGAGTACAATTCTACATTACTCTTCATCGTAATAGGACCGGTGAGCCAAAGTCCTGCAGGAATAACCACCGTTCCACCACCATTTGCCGCACAGGCATCAATGGCTTTATTGATCGCTGTGGTGTTGAGTGTAATACCATCATTTATGGCACCATATTTTACAATGGAAAAACTATCTTTCTTAAAATGTGGTGCATAGATTTTAGGCAACTCATACTCATACTTCTCCGGATGAACAGAAGGTTTGAGAAATTCAGCGCCAATATTTTTGGCTTTCATTTCAGCACAAACCAGGGAAGCCACTGATATGGCACCATATTCAGAAAAATGGGTGTCGTCTTTTTTTCCATCGAACATTGCGGCATAATGTCTTGGATCGACCCACAAAAACATTTTCTTAGAACCTTCTACTCCATGTTGTTCAATTAACTTTTGACTGCTGGCATGAAGATCAATTAAGGGAACATTCATTTGTTGAGCAATCTCTCGCACAACCCTGGGGTATTCACCATGTTGATCAACAAATGCTCCCTTTGAATCGAATTTGCGACGCATAACTGGTGTTACGAGAATGGGCTTTGCACCTTTTGATCTTGCTTCATTTACAAATCGAATCAGACTGGTACGATAAGTTGTTTGTGGAGCAGCATAACGGTTGCTGTCGGTAATTTTTGAATCGTTGTGACCAAATTGTATGAATACATAATCGCCATCACGCAGTTGTTTCATTACAGAATCCCATCTGCCTTCTTTGATAAAACTTTTGGTGCTTCTTCCGTTTACTGCATGGTTATGTACTTCTACTTCATTGGTAAGTAGTGCTGGGAATAATTGTCCCCATCCACGCTCAGGATTATTGGCAAGGGGTTTATTGGCCATGGTTGAATCACCAATCATAAAAAAGCGAACTTTTTTATCGGGTAAACCAAAACCAAGCACTGTTAGTAATAAGGCTACATAAAAAAGTGATTTCATACCATTGATTTTCTGCACTTCAATTGATTACATGTAAAAAAGCTATACAGGAAAACCTGTATAGCTGAATTGCCTGGCTCTCGCCAATATACCAATAAACAAAACAAGCATTTGAACATTCACTCTACTGCAACATTTAACCCCTTTAACAGCATACAAATTTGTATTGCTGTATGGTTCATATTTACTGCAGGTGAATCTCATGGCAAGCGCTTATTTAACAAAGGCCATTTTGGCCTCGCAATCAGGCAACAAGTCTACTCACATATTCACTAGCGGGGAACATATCTGGTCAGTTTTTTTACGCAATCGTTCCCGGTAACGAAGGTCATTTTTGCTGATTTTAACAAATGGCTAATTCTTGTCAAAATCAGGCAGTTACAGCGGTTTTTCTGCTATTTATTGCTTATGGATCAGCCCATCGGTTATTATCATTTTGAAGGAAATATTTACATTCATTTTTTGACCCTTCTGTCACCAGAAAAATGGTCAATAGGAAAAAACGTACTTTTAGTTCCTTCCAAGAACAAAACCATGAAATACGAAGCTGTAACGATAAAAGATATTGCCAAAGAACTCGGTCTTTCCACGTCTACCGTTTCAAGGGCATTACGCGACAGCTATGAGATTAGTCCTGAAACCAAAAAAATGGTCCTGGAATATGCGGAAAAAATCAACTACCGCCCCAATCCGATTGCACTGAGCCTCAAAGAAAAAAGAACAAGATCTATTGGTATTGTGGTAGCAGAAATTGCCAACAGTTTCTTTTCACAGGTAATTAATGGAATAGAATCTATTGCTAATGATAAAGGTTACAATGTTATCATTACCCAAAGTCATGAATCTTTTGAAAGAGAGCTAAGCAATGTTCAATACCTGGCCTCCCGATCCATTGATGGTTTGCTCATTTCGCCTTCCTCTGAAACTGAGGATATGAGTCATCTTAAACATTTACACGATCGAGGGTTTCCCATCGTTTTTTTCGACCGTATTGTGGATGAAATAGATACCCATAAAGTAATTGTAGACAGTAAAAAAGGGGGCTATGATGCTACCAACCATTTAATTGAAGGTGGATACAAACAAATTGCTACGCTCGCCAATGTTGAATACTTATCCATTACCCGCGATCGGGTGAGTGGTTATCAGGCTGCGCTGGAAGATCATAAAATAAAATTTGATCCATCACTGGTGAAATACTGTTTACATGGTGGACTTGTATATGAGGAAGTAGAAATAGCACTGGATGCTCTTTTCAAACAGAAAAAGAAACCCGATGCCATCTTTGCCGCCGCCGATAAACTAACCACCAACTGTCTGCGTTATTTCAAAGCGAAAAAAATCCGTGTGCCGGAAGACATCGCCATCATCGGCTTTTCAAATATTGACCTTACTGAATTATTATCTCCTTCTTTATCCGTAGTGCGGCAGCCCGCATTTGAAATGGGGCAGGTAGCTACGGAGCTTTTATTAAACCTGATTGAAAGTAAAAGGCCGGTGAAAGATTTCGAAACCAAAATGCTTCAGCCGGAACTCTTCATCAGAGAATCAACAACCAGAAAAAAATAGCACCATCACTCAGTGTCCTTCTGTGCCTTCTGTGGCAAAATAAATTGCCACTGAGCGCACAGAATAGCACAGAATTAGTTACTCCTGGGTATCCAGTCGCCGAAAATATTTTTGAGGGTGTATTTTTTTACTGCTTCATCATCCAGCTGTTTTATCCATGCAGGTCTTGATGCAGGCCGTGCACCGGGGCCTGTATTTTTGTATTCTGCATAACGCACTGTTGCTTCATTAGCAGGGTTACGCCAATTGTTCCATCCTTCCGGAATAATATGATCGCCGATTTCGCAACGTATATAAGTTACACTCGCATGTGGTTGCCAGGGGCGACCTAGACTTACTTTTTTAAACGCTGTATCTGCTGTTAACTTACAATCAAAAAACACAAACCCATAAGGCACTTCACGTGGTGTAGATGACGCGGTTACATGCGAATTCTTTTTGCTGTGGATTAGGCAGTTTTGAAATACTGCTGTTGCTGGACCAAAAATAAAATCGGTACTTCCTTCTATATAACAATCTTTATAGTACTGCCGGCTTCCGGCACCGCTGCAAAACAACACATCCTGAAAACCAAGAAAACGGCAACCATTAAAACTAAGTCTGTCGCCATTTGCAAAAACAGCTACTGCTTGTCCTGCAGTAAACCCCGCATTGTTTTCAAAGCTGATATTCTCTGCATAAAAATCGTTGGCGTATAAAAAGAAACTGGCGGAGGACCATGTATTTACTGTATCGCCGTTTGGTAGTTTTTTACCTGCATGGTTATCGAATGTCAAAATAGTATTGAACTTATCCTCACCAATCAGGCTTACAAAATCTTTACGTGTGTCGAGTACAAGTCTTTCTTTATAGATACCTTTTTTCACAAAAATTATAACAGGTACCGTGTTACCGGAAGGTATTGCATCAAATGCAGCCTGAACAGTCTGGTATTGTCCTGTTCCGTCTTTTGCTACCGTAATACGTTTTGGCTGGGCAATAGAACATAAGGCCAGTAATAGAAATGAGGGAAGCAGGAATAATTTTATACGCATACACTAAACTTAAAAAATAAGGCCGAAATAAATCGGCCTTATTTTATCCTTTATTTGAGAGGTTAGTATCCTGGGTTTTGGCTAAGGTTAGGGTTTGCATCTCTTGCTGGTTGCGGTATTGGCAACAGTTCTGATTTACCAGTTGTAAATCCTGTCGCATATCGTGCCAGCGATGTTGTATTGATTGCTGCACCGATCCAGTTTACCCTTGTTGATGCTGCCGGAGCTGTGCCTGGTGTAGGAGCATAAAATGAATTTGCCCACAATGTTGCATCATCAGCCGATGAATTGTTTTTGTAGTACATCGATACTGGCAATGTGTTATAAGGAGCCGCACCCGTTGACATTGCCAACAAAGCAGCTTTGGTTGCCGTAATTTTTGAAGCGAGTAAGTTCCACCTGATCAGGTCAAATTTGCGTACACCTTCACCGCCAAGTTCAAGTGATCTTTCTTTTACCACTGCATCAAAGAAGGCAGTTTTAGATAAACCTGCCGGAAGGTCAACCGTAACATCTGGTGTGCCCAGTGGCTTTCCGAATCCCCTTCTTCTTACCTGATTCACTGCATTATATGCTGTAGCAGTTGGACCATTGATTTCGTTCTCTGCTTCTGCCAGCATCAGCAGTACATCTGAATAACGAAGTATCTGCCATTTCAATCCAAAATATTGAATCGCATCTGTAGGTGCTACTACCGGACTGCTGATCCAGTCTCTTCTGTATTTACCATCACACATCGCAGTGATTGCCTGACCCACTTTTGTAGAACCGTTGGCAGCTACATTGTAAGGTGCACAGGTAACATCTCTTCTCAGGTCATTCTGATCAAATGCGTAAAAATAGGTAGGCAGAACATTGATACTTTTATTACCGAAATTGTTTACGGTCGGACCATTGTAATAACCCAGCTTAGTATCAGCTACTGCATTTCTACCGATACCACTTGCCTGAAACATCAATTCACCATTCGGGTCAGCTACTACACGTGCATTTACCTGGTCTTTCCATAATGCACGGAAACTTGGATTCAGTGAATGCTGGTTAGATGCAACGATCTCACTGCATTCATCTTTTGCTATTTGATAGTAAGTAAGGTAATCAGTCGGACGTTTCATTGAAGCATCACTACGCAAGGCAAAACCACCTCTGAACAAAGCAATTCTAGCGCGAAGTCCTTTTACAGTTCCTTTGGTAATACGTTCATCTACCTGATCACCGATACCTGCTACTTCATTTCTCCATGGAACCAGGTCTGCTGCAACTTTTAAGTCTGCCAGTAAACGGTTGTAAATAGTATCTCTGTCTGTTCTTCCAGGAAATGGATTGGTTGATGCAAGTGTGGCAGCAGGTTGAAAATGTGCAGGCACATCACCCCAGTTTACAATTGCCTGAAAATAAAACTGTGCGCGAAGTGTTAGTGCTTCACCATATAACCTGCGCAATTGTTTTTTCTCCTGCTCACTTCCATTATTGTACATTTCCATTTTAGGAATATTGGCAATACAAATATTGGCGTATTCAATACCAGTAAATAACTGGTTAAATGGATTGTTGATCTGTGCATTACCCGATGTTGCTGCATAACGTGCAATATCTCTTCTGTCGTTGTCTGAATTACCGGTTGGGCCCTGCATTTCATCTGTATCTACGGTATAATAAAGACTCAAACGAATTCCGAAGCCAGCATCACCTACAAGTCTGCTGTATGCACCAGCCAGGGCTTTACGTGTACTTGTAACATCTGCGAAAACCATTTCAGCTCCCACATCTGTAATGGGCTGCTGATCGAGGTATTTTTTACAGCCGGTAGAAAAGAACATCGCCCCTGCTACCGCGATCACTGTTAGTTTGGCAAAATATTTATTGTTCATATAGCAATATTTGATCGATTAAAAAGATGCGTTTACACCAAAAATGAAAGTCCTGCTTTTCGGATAAGCTGAGTAATCAAGTCCTTGCGTAAGCGGACTATTACGCACACTCACTTCAGGATCATAACCACTGTAACTGGTTAAGATAGCCAGGTTATTACCCGTAAAGTAGAAACGCAGTTTGCTCATTTTCAAACCAGCCAGTTTTTTCACGGGCAGGCTGTAACCGATGGTCAGGTTATTCAATCGGATGAAAGAACCATCTTCAATAGCCCATGAATGAGGATAGAATGCACCTGCACTTTTTAATGGCTGCCAGATGGTTGCATTGGCATTCAATGCAGCCAGTTGATCAGGAGCGATACCTACCACCTGGTTGCTTGAATTAACATACTGCGCAGTTTTACCATCTGCTGTTACAACTTTCCAACGATTCGACATCATATCCAGCATATTGGAGTTTGCTGTATAACCATTGGTAAATTCAATTTTGTTTGCGTTGTACACATCATTACCATAAGAGAAGTTCATGAAGATGCTCATATCCCAGTTCTTATAGGTAAACTGCTGGTTCAAACCACCGGTGAACTTTGGTAATGGGTTACCAATTACTGTTCTGTCTTTATCCAGTGTTATCGCACCATCTCCATCAATATCCTTGAATTTAATTGAGCCTGGTTGTACCGGACCAATGATGCCTGAATTATTCACCATACCTGCTTTCAGTGTATAAACGCCTGTAGCAGTGTTGTAATCGAAATCGCTTACTTTATAGAAACCATCCGTTACCAAACCCCAGATGGCGCTTGTTGGACTTCCAATACGGATGATATAATCGGTAGGTTGACCAGATACTCCCCAGCTTGCTGCAGGGAAGAATGATTTCTGGTTGAGACCCAATTGTTCCACATTGTTTGAGTTGAATGACATGTTATAAGAAACTGTCCAACTGAAGTCTTTCTTACGAATTGGTGTTGCGCTGATCTGGAACTCTACTCCTTTATTGGTTGTTTTACCCACGTTTTGTAACTGCGTGGTATAACCATATGTTGGAGCAATCGGTACATTCAATAACAGGTCTTTTGAACTGTTGTTGTAAATGTCTACACTCAGGTTTACTTTGTTTTTAAAGAGTCCGATATCAATACCGAAGTTTTTATTGAGGGTAGACTCCCAACGCAGGCTTTCATTCACGAGTCCAGCAGAGTTGAAAGCAGTAACAATTTCATTATTTAAACCGTAGTAAAGACTACCATCGTTTCTGAAAGTGGTAAGGAAGAGGTAGTCGGCAATACGGTTATTACCCACTGTACCAAAACCTACACGGAATTTCAGATCGCTCAGGAAGTTTACTTTTTGCAGGAACTTTTCGTTCTTCGCTCTCCAGGCGAATGAACCTGACGGGAAATAACCCCATTGTTTACCTGGAGCAAATTTTGAGGCACCATCTGCACGCAGGTTAAAAGAGAAATAATATTTATCAAGGTATGCATAGCTCAATGCAGTGAAGAACGACATGCTCGTATACCTTGTTTTATTCACCCTTGGATATCCTGCGAATTTATTCGCGAGTGATGTTTTGGTTAATGCATCCTGTACAGAAGTAAAAGTTGGATAGTCGCGGAACTGACTGGTATAACGCTCCGTACGTAAATCATAGGTTTCCTGTCCTACTAAAATGGTAAAATCGTGTTTATCCTTATACCCATTCACTGAATAAGTAAGTGTGTTGGTATTGGTGATGGTGGTACGATTGGTGGTATCGAGTGTAACGATGGCTTTACGTCCACCTTGTATCACTGCAAATGGAGTAATAGAATCACTGAACTGTCTGTCAATGCTTTTTGCTTTATCGTAACCAAAGGTTGATTTGAAGCTAAGATTTTTAACGATGGTATAAGTAGCAGCTGCAGTAAAGTTGAATACATCAGATGTTTTGCGTCTGTATTCTGCATTCGCCAGTGAAATAGGATTCACAAGGTTTAAACCATTACCCACATTCGGATCTGCCAGTGGATCAGCATCATCGATATCCTGGTTAGCAGAAAGGAATGGACGGTATTTTACGGCATTACGCAAACGGTTATAAGAAGTACCTTGGTCAGAAGAAGTTCCTGCGCCATAAACATTGGTACTGGTATAACGTCCGGTAACAGCCAGTTTCAGGTTGCTGAGTATTTTATATTCTGCTTTCAGGTTCAGCAGGTGACGACGGTAATTTGAATTGAGTACAATGGCTTTATCGTCGTTATAAGTATATCCGAAATTATACGTGATTTTTTTGCTGCCTCCCATCGCATTGATATTATGCGTTTGCATAACACCTGTACGACCCATTACTTCATCCTGCCAGTCTACTGCACTAACATTTTTATAATTAGCCAGTGTATCCCAAGTGGTACCAAAATTATTGGTGAAGGTCGTACTGTCGGTTGAGCTTCCCCTTGATCTTTCACTTTGGTAGAACACATAATCATAAGGACTTAACACATCCAGCTTGCGGGCCAGTTGTTTAACGCCAACGAATCCATTATAACTAACCTGCATTCTGCCGGGCTTACCGCTTTTGGTCGTGATAACGATAACACCATTGGCACCACGGGCGCCATAGATAGCAGTGGCGGCAGCGTCTTTTAATACATCGATTGATTCAATGTTTTGGGGTGATAAGGCAGATAGGCCATTTTCAACCTGCACACCATCCACAATGTATAAAGGTGAATTATCGCCGGTGATCGACATACCACCACGAACCCTGATACGGATATCAGCATCTGGTGAACCTTCTGCTGTGGTAGCGGTAACACCTGCCAGTCTTCCACTCAAAGCCTCGGCTGCGGAGTTAATAGGAATATCTTTAAGGTCTTTTGAACTCACGCTGGCAACAGAAGCAAGCAGGTTTTTACGTTTTACGGTCTGGTAACCTATTACCACCACATCATCCAGTGTTTCTGAGCTTTCCTGGGTGAGGGAGGCATTGATGGTGTTTCTGCCATTTACTGCTTCTTCTTTCACAACATAGCCCACTGAACTAAATACCAGTGTAACCCTGCCATTAGCCGCGAGTATACGGTAGGTACCATCTTTTGCGGTAGCGGTTGCATTTTGTGATCCTTTTACCTTAACCGTTACACCTTCGAGAGGCTGGTTATCGGCACCGGTAACACGACCCTTGATTTCAAAACTTGTTTGGGCATAGGTAAACATACCCGTTAAAAGCAGCATAAGCATGGTTAGTGCCCTCTGCTTCATTTTCTTTGGCATAAGCAAGCGATTTAAGCGACCCAGGGGTCGTTTCGTTTTTATGTTGGTTACAATAAGAGAAGATGGATGGTTACCACAGGATGTGGCACAAACAGATGAATGTTTTTGGTAGCAATTCATAGCAAGCAATTTCTGCGGCTTAACTCCCACTAATGAGCGAAAAGACCAGCGTTTCGTAAACCAATTCTACGCTTAACTAAAGAAACCCCGAAGTATAGCCAATGCCTTTTTTTACGCAAACGTTCCCGGCAACGATCTCACGGAATGTTGAATGATGAATATTGAATAATGAATGTTGAAGGAAGGGATTTTGGATCTTTGATTTTTTGAATTTTGATCTTTGATTTTCTGTGTATTTCTGTGCCTTCAGTGGCATTTATTTATTGCCACTGAAGGCACAGAAGAACACAGAAGGAATATTACCTCCCCGCCATTCCCCCAAAAATTTTACCTACCCTTGTCATTTATGCAACCGATTGCGTAACTTGGGGACTCCTAGATACCCAGATATGAAAAAACGATTGTTTAGCTTGTTTGCAGGGCTTTCTACTCTCTGCCTATCCGCCCAGGATCTCAAACTCAATGAACTCGAATATTTCGAGAAAAAAGGGGTTAACTACCTCATCTACAGCAACCTCTTTACCGGCGGTTTTAACGACGAAAAAAATGCTGGTATTGAACTGATTCACCATGGCGTGAGAACCGCGCAAGGGGGCGCTATCAGGCTTTCCAGCACTCCGGAACAGTGGGACCTGGTTCCCCAGATTTCCAACCGCAAAGTAGACCGCGCAATGAAAACCATTGAGGCTAGTCTGCGTTATGCAGAATACGATTTCGATTCGAGGGTGGTGGTTACCGCTAAAGGAAAGGGCATTGAAATAGCCGTTTACCTCGATAAACCCGTTCCCAAAACACTGGAAGGTCGTGCAGGGTTTAACCTCGAATTCCTTCCCTCCCAATACTGGAACAAAGCATTTATGGTGGATGGACGCTATAACCGCTTCCCACGTTATGTAGTGGGTAATACCGTTGCCAAACCCAACAGCGAAAAACCTAAACAGTTTAAAGGTTATAATACTTCCGACGACAGAGGCTCAGGATCATTTATTGATCCGATGCCTTTAGAAACAGGCCGCCATTTTTTACTGGCTCCCGATGATCCTTCCCGTATGGTGAAGATTAGTTCTACCGATGCTGACCTTATGTTGTATGATGGACGCATACTCGCACAAAACGGATGGTTTGTGGTGCGTAGTAAACTACCCGTCGGTAAAACTGGTAAGGTTCTAAGCTGGACCATCGAAGCCAATACCATTGATGGCTGGATCAGAGAACCCAATATCGGTTTCTCTCAGGTTGGTTACTTGCCCGCACAACCCAAGGTATCAGTGATTGAACTCGATAAAAACGATAAGCCTGAAGCTTCTGCCGCTTTGTATAAAGTGAGTGAAGATGGTAATGCCGCTAAAGTATACACTGGTAAAATAGTGTCTTGGGGCGACTACTATAAATACCACTACGTAAAATTCGATTTCTCTTCAGTGAAAACAGCGGGTATCTATTACATACAGTATGGCAATACCAAGACCAATAATTTCCTGATTGAAAATAATGTCTACGATAAAATTACCGAAGCCACCAGCGATGTCTGGATACCTATTCACATGAACCACATGACCGTGAATGAGGGCTACCGCATCTGGCATGGTGAACCTTTTAAAGAAGGATACTTACAGGCACCTCCGAATACAGATCATTTCGACCTGCACAGGCAAGGCCCTACAACAGATACCAAATACAAAGCACTTGAACTGATCCCCGGTTTAAACAAGGGTGGCTTTTTTGATGCCGGTGATTTTGATATTGAAACAGGTGCCAATATTGGCGTGGTACAAAATTTTGTAAAGACCTGGGAATATTTTAAACCCCAGCGCGACCAGACTTTTGTTAGCCAACAACAACGGTATGTTGACCTGCACCGTCCGGATGGCACACCTGATATACTGCAGTATATTGAACATGGCACTTTGAACCTGCTGGCACAAGCTGAAATTATTGGTCACATGGCGCAGACACTTTCTAATTCAGTGCTCGATAACTACCACCATTTGGGTGATGCGGCTTCTATTACGGATGGACTTCCCTATAATTCCAAACTGGGTCCTTATGAAATTGCGGCCGATGGAAAATCGAGCGGCGTGAAAGATGATATGTGGGCCTTTACCAGTCGCAACCCTCGTCTCGATTTGCGTGCCGCTACCATGTTTGCTGCTGCCAGTCGCGCATTAAAAGGTTATAACGACGACCTGGCTGCCCGGGCTTTGGCGCAATCGAAAAGACTGCTAAAAGAAGCCACTGAATTAATCGGTAATCAACCGCAGGATAATACTGGTTTTGGTGCTAATGCCAATATGGGTACCAACCTGCAATTATTTATTGCTACCGGTGAGCAATCTTATGCCGATGAATACCTGAAATTATTATGGCCCGCATTGGATCGTAATGTAAGTTTTACCATTGCTACTGCTTTGGAAGCCATACCCTATATGAATGCCGGATATGTAGAGAAATTGCGTCCATATATAGTGAAGTACAAAGAATACATTGATGGATTAGATAAAAACAATCCTTATGGTGTACCCATCGGTTTAGGTAACTGGGCAGGTAGTGGTGACGTAGTGAATTTTGGTACCACCGTTTGTTTTGCGCATAAATATTTCCCTGATATCATCGACAGCAATCAATTGTATAAGGCCACCAATTATTTATTTGGTTGTCACCCTTACCATAATTACTCATTGGTAGCCACATTAGGTGCCACGCGCCCCAAAAATGTTTTCTACGGAAACAACCGCGCCGATTTCTCTTTCATCCCCGGCAATGTTGCCCCAGGCATCCTCTTCCGTAAACCCGATCATTTCGAAAACTATGATGACTGGCCATTTTTATGGGGACAGAATGAAGGGACGATTGGGGGGAATACGGCTTATTTGATTTTTGGTTCTGCATTTAAAAGTGTGGTGAAATAAGATATAATAACCTCAGTTAAATATTGAAACCCCTTTTGAGAAGTTTGTTGCTTTTTGAAAGGGGTTTCCTTTTTTTTGGAGGGGGTGCATTTTCTGCGGGGTCTACTTTTCTTGCAGATGCAACGCTTCGTAGCTATGAACTCTCTGCAAGTAATTTGAATAGACATTTTTTTAGAATAAAATATTAAGAGATATACTATTTTGAGATCCACAACTTAATTTAAAAAAATAATGCCACATTAGATGAGTATTACAACGTTAGATAAGCTTGAAATATTTCGTACCCATTGGAAACAAATTGACACCTACTTTTCGCTACTCAACTATTCAGTAAATCAGGAAATTGCCAGTATAGAAAATACATTTTTCCTGAAAACCAACTATACTTCCAGAAATAAAAGTATTGCTGCATCCTTTGCCTATTTTCCACTGGATGCATACAATAACGTTCTGGAATCTATTTATGGGCATTTGTACAGTGAAACACACTTAACTATCTCTCTTATTAAATTTAGTGAAGTAGAGTTTAACTGCACGAAAGATGACTTTTCATTGTTGAAACACACGGGTAGTTTTGAGCAAAAGGCAAGCTCATTTTGTACATTTTTATTACGCATTTTATCATCGCAAAAAATACAAACCATACTAGAGGGGAGTTACTGGAGTAATGATTATTATGTACCCTGGTATGAGGGAACGAATTTTTAAAACTGAATTTTCATTCTCCACAGTGTCTACTTTCTCCGCAAGTTCCCTTCATTCTATCTCGTTTCAATTATCTTTATATATATGAAAATTGATGTTCTACTAGCTGTTGATATAATTGAAGTAATGGAGAATTATTTAAACAAAAGGAGGCCCCCGGAAAATCTAAGGGCTCAGCTTGATCTTATGTATCGGATAGAAGATCAAAGCATCATCATTTTTGAAATTAGACCCAGATGGGACAACCCAACTCTTTCTATTGAAAGCCCCATTGCAAAAACCACGTTTGTAAAATCTAAAAACCATTGGAAAATATTTTGGATGCGTGCAGATTTAAAGTGGCATAGTTACAAGCCCAATCCTACAGTAAAAGAAATTACAGATTTTGTAAGACTTGTGGATGAAGACCAGTACGGATGTTTTTGGGGTTGATTTATAATATTTTCGTGTCATTCTACGCATTCTATCTTAAAAACCAATTTTTTCATCACCTACTCTTCTTGTATGAAAACTGTTAACTATTACCAATTTTTGGTAACTTTACAGAAAAGTGAATATTATGGGACGTAATACATCTGTATCCTTAGGCGATTACTTTGAAAACTTTGTGGACAGCAAAGTAACTACAGGTCGTTTTAAAAATGCGAGTGAGGTGATTCGTGCAGGCTTAAGGTTGCTTGAAGAAGAAGAAAGCAAAATTGTTGCCCTCAAAAATGCAATACAAGAAGGTATGAATAGCGGAACAGTTAAGAATTTTGACCCTAAAAAACATCTTACAAAATTAAAATCAGCCAAAAGGAAAAATGGCTAATTATATTCTTTCGAATAAAGCGCTTGAAGATCTTTCCAATATTTGGAATTATACTTTTGATACCTGGTCAGAAAAACAAGCCGACAAATATTATACTGTATTAGTTGAAACTTGCCAGGATTTAGCAACGGCAAAAGCAACAGGTAAACCATACCCTGAGGTTGACGAAAAAATATTAGGTTATAGGATTGGGCAACATATTATTTTCTACCTCCCCTTGATAAAAGGAAAGATAGAGATTGTAAGAATACTGCATAGCAGTATGGATCTAAAGAATAGAATACTAGAATAAATCTGCAGATAACAACCGGTAGTTCCTTCTCAGTAGGGCCTACATTTCTCGCAAGTTACCAACAGATGAAGCCCCTTCCTCGCGATTCACGATCTTCGATCGAGACGCTCGTCAGGGGGACGTATTGGTCGGTCAAACTACTGCGGAAATGATTTCACATCCATTCCGCTTGAGAACAAAATGTTCATCATTAATGCTTAACTTCAGTTACATACATAGTGGATATGAATTTTCATAAAATGGGTAATCCTTGAAATCATTACCTACTCATAAACCCGAACATTATTACGCTTCCTAAATGTAATCGCCGCAATGAAAATCATCACATGGAACTGTAATATGGCTTTTCGTAAAAAAGCAACATATATTTTAGCCCATAAACCCGATATATTAATTATACCCGAATGCGAACATCCCGATAAGCTATCATTCGCCGAAAATACGCCTATACCTACAGACTTCATTTGGATGGGAGATAATAAAAACAAAGGCCTTGGTATATTCTCTTACTCACACTTTAGATTCAAAGTACTCCGCAACCACACCCCTAAACTAAAAACAATTATTCCTATTAAGGTAACCGGAAATGATGTGCAGTTCACATTATTCGCTATCTGGGCAAATAACCCTACTGATCCTGATGGACAATACGTTGAACAGATATGGAAAGCCCTTGCGCATTATAAAAGGCAACTAAAATCCACACAAACTATGCTGATCGGAGATTTTAACAGCAACACTATCTGGGATAAAAAATTCAGAATAGGTAATCATTCACATGTTGTTGAGCGACTAGAAAAAAAGGGGATCCATAGCTGTTATCACACCCATTACAATCAAGAACAAGGCAAAGAAAAAGACCCGACTTTTTATTTATATAAGCATAAAGAAAAGTCGTATCATCTTGATTATTGCTTTGCATCCTCTGATATGATCGACAAAATTCAATCAGTCGAAATAGGAGCATATGATTTTTGGAAGGCGTACAGCGACCATGTTCCGGTAATAGTAACATTTAATTGATTTTCACTTCACACTTCTGAGGTATTCTTAATCAATAAAGTTCTCCTAAGCGTAGCAATGCTCTCATCGCTGGTGAGGGTGTGAAATAATGAGCGGGACTAAAAAACAACCTCTTTTTTGTTGCATTTATATCCTAGCTTTTTGTTAATTCATAAAATTTTATAAAATGAAATTATATATACGTTTTGGGGAGATATGTATATTTATGAGTCAAGGGTACCGCTAATACAGACTTTACAATTCAAAATAACACCAGCCATGACCTATTATAAAGTATTTGCTTTTTGTCTTGCACTTATAAGCTCAGCATTAACTTATGGACAAACAAATTTCATAATTCAAGGCAGGGGAGAGAAAATGCGTAATGGCGACACCATATATCTTTCCTATAAGGATGAAGGGAAATATATCCTGGAAAGAACAACAGTAGCCGACAAAAAATTTACATTTAAGGGCTCAGTTAAAGAGCTTGTTAAAGCGCATATTTACCGCAATGAAAATCCAGAACAGGTAAATATCATTACAGAAAGTGTAGATATATATTTAGAGCATGGTACGATCAAAATAAGCAGTCCAGACACACTAACCGGAGCTATTATCAGTGGTACAGCTTTAAATAACACACTACAATTATTGAGAAGCCAACTAGCGAACACACTAATAGCCAGCAGAAAAATTAAAGATCCCGAACTATTTACTGAAGAAGAAAAAAAAGATACTGCACTGTTAAATCATAATAAACGAGAATCAGAAAAAATTTTCTATAAAATCGTAGATATTGAATTAGCGTTTGCTGCAAAACATCCTACTTCATACGTAAGTTTAGATATTTTGTTAAATAGATCTCGGATTAACACTTATATTGACAAAGTTGCATCAGTATATAATCAGCTTACTGAAAACTTAAAACAAACACCTCAAGGCAATATTATTAATGAAAGGATCAAAAAGAAACGACAGGTAGTGGCTGGAATGAAATCAATTGATTTTTCTCTAAATGATCCTAATGAACGAATTATTAACCTATCTTCTTTTAAAGGAAAATATATATTACTAGATTTTTGGGCTTCATGGTGCGGACCCTGTCGCGAAGAACATCCTAATCTCATTTCTATTTATGAGAACTATAAGAATAAAAATTTTACAATTCTAAGTGTGTCAATTGATACCGACAAAGAAAGCTGGATAAAAGCAATAGCCAAAGATAAACTTACCTGGACTCAAGTATCAGATTTAAGCGGCGACAAAGGAGAAGTGTATATGAGATATGGGATAACTTCAATTCCCGCTAATTTTCTAATCGATCCTAACGGAGTAATTATTGCCAAAGATTTGAAAGGAGATACATTAAAAAAAGAATTGTCTAAACTATTTTTTAAGTCTGAATAATTCACGTTCTCACTTGGTTTGTTCTTTATTCTTTGTAGAGTCTACATTTATAATAACTCCCAGCAACTGAGCCCCTTCCTCGCGATTCTCGATCTGCGATCGAGACGCTCGTCAGGATTCATTTTCCGTCTACTCTTCCAGTAGGTTCACCACAAATGTCTCCGAGGTACGAGGCATCTGCAGCAGTCTCGCATAAGTTAGTTATGCAATACATTTTTACCTCTAAAATTCCCTGCCTAATACCTTAGCGCTTTAGTAAATGACACAGCCTGGCAGTGTAACCTGCCGCAACGTCCCAATGCTCTCAACTTCGCTGACACCGGGAGACGATGCATAGAACAGAAAAACATACAAAGTTGTAAAACGTTAATTTCTTCCCTTATCCCACTTTCTTAACTTAAGTGAATTTTTTTCCCCTTTTCACACTCCACCTTTGTGACATTATTTTATTACCTCGTCTTTTATTGGAAGAATGCAACGAAAGCCTAAACCAAAAGGTCAACACCTTTCACTTTAATCTTAACGCAATCTCTTATTGACACATATTTTATCTAATAATCCTCATAAGCAAGCAACAAAACAAGCATTATCTGTATGGCAGTTAAAAAAACAATGAAAGTTTTCTTAGTTCTTTCATTATTCATCACAACGAAAGAAACATTAGCTCAAAACAAAATCACCGTCAGCGGAAGTATTAAAAGCAAAATCAGCGGAGAATCCATTATCGGCGCCAGTATTAAAGTGCTGAACAGCAATTATGGCACCACTTCAAATGAATATGGTTTTTACAGCCTTTTACTTCCACCCGCCTCTTACCAGATTGTGTATAGTGCGGTTGGTAAGACACCGGATACTTTAAATATCAATCTATCGGCTAGTATTGAAAAGGACATCAGTCTTACAGACGCCAACTACGAGCTGGCTGCTGTTACCGTAACCAGCAGTAAAGCATCAGGGCGCTCCATTTCCGGCTCACAAATGGGTATCGAAAAATTATCGGTACAGGAAGCCAAAAATATTCCAGTCATTTTTGGTGAAAAGGACCTACTGAAAACCATTCAATTGTTACCAGGCATTAAAACAGCCAGCGATGGTAATAGTGGCATTTTTGTTAGAGGCGGAACTACCGACCAGAACCAGATCATATTGGATGAGGCCAATATTTACAATGCATCTCACTTATTCGGCTTCTTTTCAACCTTTAACAGCGATGCCATTAAAGACATTGCTGTTTACAAAGGAGCCATGCCCGCACAATATGGTGGGCGTTTAAGCAGTGTGCTGGATGTAAGAATGAATGAAGGCAATAACCAAAACACCAGTGTAAGTGGTGGCATTGGTCTTATCAGCACCAAACTAAACGTTGAGGGACCTATCCAGAAAAACAAATCCTCCTTCCTTATCACCGGAAGAAGAACCTATGCTGATCTGTTCCTGAAACTTGATGAGGAATTCAAAAATAACCAATTGTACTTCTATGATTTTAATGCCAAGCTAAACTATGAACTAGGCAAAAAAGATAAACTCTACGTAAGTGGTTATTTCGGAAAAGATGCATTAGGCTTTAATGAACAGTTCGCCATCAACTGGGGTAATGGAACAGGTACATTGCGCTGGAACCACATATTTAACAGTCGTTTATTCCTGAACACTTCACTCATCTTCAGTAACTATAACTATGAGTTCAGGGTTAAAAATGGCACCAACGATATCAAGATCTTTTCACAGATCAGGGATTGGAACCTGAAACAGGATTACCAATATAGCATCAACAATCAAAACAGTTTACGCTTTGGATGGTCGAGTATTTACCATGTTATTCGTCCCGGTGAAATTACCGGCAATGCTACTTCCAGCATTAACGACAAAATACAGGATAAAAGATACTCTTTTGAAAACGCTGTTTATGCAAGTAATGTGTTTAAACCCAATAATAAATTAACCATAACACTGGGTGCTAGGCTAAGTGCCTTTAATGTAATGGGTGGAAGTAATTTCTATAATATAGATGATGCGGGTAATATTAAAGACACCCTCAAATATGCCAAAGGGAAAGTCGTAAAAACTTATTACAATCCAGAGCCCAGGGTTTCTGTGGGTTATATGCTAAACAACAATGCATCTATTAAAGCTGCTTATACACGTAATGCGCAGTACATGCATCAGATAACCACTTCTACGGGTTCTAATCCTTTAGATAAATGGGCCAGTACAAGTAATATTATTCAACCACAAATCAGTAATCAGTACAGCATAGGTTATTATGCCAACATTTTACATAACAATTACGAGTTTACTGCCGAAGCCTATTATAAGGATATGGAACATATTCTCGATTACAGAAACGGCGCAGATGTGTTTTTAAATGAAACAGTAGAATCACAATTACTCTTTGGTAAAGGAAGAGCCTATGGTATGGAATTCATGCTTAAGAAAAAAACAGGCAAACTCACCGGATGGATCAGTTATACGCTTAGTAAGACGGAAAGAAAAATAAATGGCATCAATAACAACAAATGGTACAATGCCACACAAGACAGAACACATGATATTGCCATTGTAGGAACCTACCAGCTTAACAAAAAATGGACCCTTAGCGGAAATTTTGTTTTCTATACAGGCAATGCGGTAACCTTCCCATCGGGTAAGTATCAGGTAAATGGACAAACCGCTTACTACTACAACAGCAGAAATGCCGACAGAATGCCGAATTATCATCGTTTAGACTTTGGCGCTACCATGCAATTAAAGAAGACTAAAAAATGGACCAAAGAACTGGTGTTTAGCTTATACAATGTGTACGGCAGGGAAAATGCTTTTGCCATTAATTTCAAGGATAACAAAGACAATCCGAATAAAACCGAGATCGTACGCACCAGTTTATTTCGTTGGGTTCCATCTATATCATACAATTTCAAATTCTAATCGCACAATACTTAACCATGAAAAGCATCTATTCAGCATTATATATTGTATTACTTGTATTTACCTTAACAGGTTGTGAAAAAGTAATAGACCTCGACTTAAACACCACTGAACCATTAATTGTAGTGGATGGTCAGGTAACCAATAGTTCAACTATAGGAAGTACTGTAAGGCTTTCCTATACCAATAAAGTAAAATCAGATAACAGCATTATACCATTACCAGGTGCAACAGTTACTATTCAGGAAGACAATGGTACTATTTACACGCTACCGGAAGTATCGGGTGGCGTTTACCAAAATACAGGTTTGGTTGGTATTACCGGTAAAACTTACCATCTTAAAGTGATAACAAATGGCCTGACGCTTACCTCAAGTTCTAAAATGCCTGTATCAGTGAATTTTGATTCATTGGTGGTAGAGGAGTTCCCGAATTTTGGCAAAACGATTAAAGTTGTTACGCCTTTTTACAATGATCCTTTAGGATATGGGAATAATTATAATTTCTTCTTGTTTAAAAATGGTAGATTGATAAAAGACGCTTTTGCCTACGATGATTTATTTATTGACGGCAAAAAAATCACCTTCCCTTTAATTTATTCAAGAGAAACCGATGAATTTAAAAAGGGAGATAATGTTGAAGTGGTGATGAATTGTGTTGACTATGCCAATTATAAATATTGGTTTAGCTTTTCTCAATCTTCATCAGGTACCCCACTTGCTGTTCCCGATAATCCAATTACCAATATTCAGGGTAAAGCCATTGGTATTTTCAGTGCCAATACTTATCAGAAAAGAAGTGTATTAATACCATAAAAAAAACGCAATGTCCCCCTCGCTCACCATAGGTGAAAGAGGGGGACGATGCATAGAAATATCCTCCCTCTCCTATGGTGAGAGAGGGAGGATGCGGAGAATTAAACTATTGTGAAGACTAAGTAAAATTTGGTATTCTTTTTGGGAGTTGCGTATATTTAAAACTTTAATCATATTAAGTAACTCACGCTAAATAAGTATACCAGACATATGCATACATTTCAAATTATAAGGTTTATCAGTGGGTCCTTGATGATTTTAATGTCGCTTGTAAATGCAAAAGGACAAATAACCCAACCTTCTTATGACGAAATAAAAGATACTATAATAGCAAGGTTCAATCGAAACGATTATAAAGG
>CAZTCS010000014.1:0-285 GCA_964611995.1 uncultured Sediminibacterium sp.
CATTAATAGCAGAAGGCCTAAAACAAGCATCAATCAAGACTTGCAGCTTGCGGCTTGAAGCTTGAAGCCATGTTTCCCCGGACAACAATGAATAGTGAATAGGGAGTGGTTATAAGTTATAGCACTATATTATTTCTCGGGCTTTTGTAATTTAATCAATCTATCGTCATTTCCTCCCATCAGAAAATTAAATGCTTCTCATTCACCATTCACCATTGACAATTCACGCCTGCTTAATCATCTGAACCGCTAAGTGCAGTTTCACTTCATCACTTACCACTACTC
>CAZTCS010000014.1:330-43893 GCA_964611995.1 uncultured Sediminibacterium sp.
GCCTGCCTCAGTTACTGCGCCCCAGCCGAGACCAAATTCTTTACGGTTAATTTTACCGTTGATTTCGAAACCGGCTTTTGCTTGTCCCCAAGGGTCAACCATTGAACCACCGAATTCTACTGCCAGGTCTACTGTTTTTGTTACGTCACGGATGGTTAAATCACCTGTGAGTGTATATTCATCACCAGATTTTTTGGTGAAGCTTTTTGATACGAATGTCAGTTTAGGAAATTTCTCTGCTGCAAAGAAATCATCACTTTTCAGGTGACCATCACGCTGTTCGTTATTGGTATTCACGCTATCAACGTCTGCTTCAAAAGAAATTTTCGCGTCGCTGAAATCAGCTGCTTCACTTTCCATGGTTGCATCAAATTTGGTAAAGCTACCAGTTACGTTGGTAATCATCAGGTGTTTCACCTTAAAGGTAATTTCACTGTGTGCTGCATCGATTTTGTAAGTTGCCATTTTGTTTGTGTTTTTTATGTTTTAAATTTTTTTCAAAAATTTGTTCGTGAATGGTCAATTGTGAATGGTGAATAATAGTTTATTGCATTCACAATTCACCTTTCACAATTCACGCCTCTATCAGCACCCCCATCTTACCAAGCTGATAGTCGCGGAAGGCTTCCATTAGTTCGGTTTGGTTGTTCATTACGAAGGGACCATGAGAAGCTACTGGTTCGTTGAGGGGTTCACCGGTTCCGATGAATATGGTACTGTCTTCTGTTGCTGTTAGTTCAAAACCTGTACCATCGTTGTTAAATACGGCTACGTATTTCCCTTCCACTTCTCCATCTCCTGTTATATTTACTTTTCCCTGTAAAACATAGATGAATGCATTATGTGTTTCAGGTACTGCAAAAAAGAATTTTCCTCCTTTGCTGAATGTTGCTGTGAATGTGTTTACGGGTGATAAGGTTTTAATCGGACCCTTTACTTCATTCAACTCACCTGCAATGATGTTTATGCTAACAAGTCCATCGGTCGATTTTACAACAGGTGTATTTTCTGCTGTTAATGGTTGATAAGAGGGCTGATCCATTTTATGTTTAGCGGGTGTGTTAACCCATAACTGAATCAGTTCCTGGCGTCCGCCGATTTCATGGATATCGGCTGGTGGTCTTTCGCTGTGAATTACGCCCATACCTGCATTCATCCATTGTGTTCCGCCTGCATAAACAACATTATCGTTGCCCCTGCTATCGCGGTGGTGTACGCCTCCTTTGAAAATAAAACTCACCGGTGAGAAACCACGGTGTGGGTGTGCGCCAACACCTGCATGTTTTACATCAATATGTGTGGGCACTTTTATATCTGCGTGGTGCAACAACAGAAAGGGATCTATTCTTTCCGCTTTCTGTGAAGGAAAGGGTTGCCTTATTGGCATTCCACCCATATCCATCGGTGTTGCGTATAAAATACTTTTTATGGTTCTGTTCGTTTCCATCTTAAGCCTCCTTTACGGTCATTGGAACATCAATCAATAAAATTTCTGCTGCGCTATCTGCTTTTATATCAAGGGTTGATGTTTCGGTAATACCTAGCCCATCTCTTGTATTCAGTTGTTGTCCGTTAATGGTAACATCTCCACTGATTACAAAAACATAAACCCCGTTTTCTTTTCTTTTGATCTCGTATGTTTTCTCGATACCAGCTTCCAGGTTAGCAAGAGAAAACCATGCATCCTGATTAATCCATACCGCATTATCGTCGTCGGGAGCTACTACGGTAAGCACCTGGTTCAAACGATCTTCTGGTTTGAAAGATTTTTGCTGGTAGCGGGGTTCGATATCCCTTTCTTTAGGGAAAACCCATACCTGTAAAAATTTCACTTCTTTATCGTGGTTCGCATTGGTTTCACTGTGAGCTATACCACTGCCCGCACTCATTATCTGAACATCGTGTTGACGGATTATTTCATCTCTGCCGGTTGTGTCTTTATGGTGCAGGTCGCCAAATAAGGGTATGGATACGATTTCCATATTATCGTGCGGGTGTTTAGAGAAACCCATACCTCCCTGTACGCTATCATCATTCAATACACGCAATGCACCAAAGTGTACGCGATCTGGATTGTAATAATGACCAAAACTGAAGGTGTGGTAACTGTTGAGCCAGCCGTGGTTAGCATGTCCACGAGAATCGGCTTTATGGAATACTGTTTTCATTTGATTTCCTTTTTTTTATGATACATGTATATACATGTATTTATTTAAAAAATTTTAGTTTTCGTTTTCCCTTATTTTTTCCAGGAGTTCATTGATACTGGCCGCATCTGTTTCACAGATGGTAATGTTTTCAGCATAAGCTGTATCAAGTTGTTTGGTGCTGGCTTCCAGTACTGCAATACCACTTTGGGTAAGTGATATTACGGTCTCTCTTTTGTCTGTTTCAGAAGTAGCCCGCTTAACCAGTTTCTTGATTTCCAGTCTGTCAATGATCCTTGGCACATTAGAGTTTTTCTCAATCATTCTGCAGGCTATATCTTTTACACACATCAATTCCGGGTGCTTCCCTTTGAGTATGCGTAAAACATTGTACTGCTCATGTGTTAATCCAAACTCTTTCAATTCTTTACTCATCACTGTCTTTAGCCACCAGGCCGTGTACAGTATATTCAATCCTGCCTTCTGCACTTCGCTTTTGAATTTTGTACTTTGTATGGCTTTTTCGAGTTTCACAATACAAATGTATGTACATACATATAATTTACCAAATAAAATTTATAATTTTTTATTAGCATTGATAATCAGCTACTTACATGCATAAATTATCTTCCGAAACAAAATGTCTAAACATATACAAGTATTCCTGCTTGATTCTAAAGGGTATTAACCAAGGTAAACAAAAAGAAAATGTCCAATTTCCAACCCCCAACCCCTAAGTTGGACATTGTAAATTGGACATTCCTCTGTTCTTCTGTTATCTCAGTTTTTCCTGTCTTTGGCTGCTTTATCAGCTGCAACTTTCCAGTCTTTCAGGCTCTCACAACCCATGAAATCCTTGTCGATGGAAACAAAATAGGTAGGGATATGCGATTTGAACCATTTCTCCAGGGCCTCATTCTTCTTATACTCTAAAGCACGCTGTGCAATACGGTTATAATCATCCATCAGGTTTTCCCTGTGTGGTTCTGTTCTGCGTTTGAGGTGAATAAGGCGTACTGCTTTTCTGCCACGTTCATCTGTATATACTTGTGGTGCAGAATATTCACCTGGCTTCAGGTCTTTCAATGCAATCACCATATCCTTATCGAGCATATCGATACTGAGGAAGATATTGCCATCCTGACCAGAGGTAATCGCACCGGCATTGAACTTACTGTTTTCGTCTTCGCTGTATTTACTTACCGCTTCACCAAAACTGATTGTTCCAGCTTTCAGTTGTGTTCTTACAGTATCTAGTTTAGTTATCGCTTCTTTAATCTCATCTTCTGTTACCGGTGGTATACGTAATATATGGCGTACTACAGCTTCATCACCCGAACGCGACAACAACTGAATAATATGCAATCCGAATTTTGATTTGATTACCTGCGATACCTGGTTTTCTTTCAAACGGAATGAAGTTGAAAGAAAGGTAGGATCCCAGTTGCGATCGTTTCTGTTTAAAGTGTATTGTCCACCAGCGTCTTTACTTCCTGGATCTTCTGAATAAAGTTTTACCAGTGCCTCAAATTTCTGCGCGCCACTTTCTACCAGCTTTTTGTATTCATTCATCTGCTTCATCACATACTCTTCCACATCGCGGTTGGCTTTGGGAATCACTACGATCTGACTAAGCTCCACTTCGCTTTCATAGAATGGTAGACTGTCTTTCGGAATTTTATTATAGAAAGCTTTTACTTCTGTTGGCGTAATTTTTACCGTTTCAATAATTTTGCCTTGCATTTGCTCGGCCATCTTTTGTTCACGGAAACTTGACCTGAAATCTTCCTTTAACTGGTAAATGGTTTTACCGGCAATTTCTTCGAGGATATCTTTTGAACCATATTGCTGAATGGCAGCACGGATACGGTTATCGATGGTAGCATCAATTTCTTCTTCGGTTACCGACAACGAATCTTTTTCTGCCTGTAATACCAATGCCTTTTGTATGAGCTGACTTTCAAGAATCTGGCATTCAGTAGGAATGATCACATTTTCCTGTCCCTGGTACTGCCTTTTCATATCTGAAATAGCATTCAGTACATCAGAACGGAGGATGATCCTATCACCAACCTGACCCACAATTTTATCGGCCACCACTTTTTTAGTCTGGGCCATTACAGATACCATTGCGGCACCAAGCATCAAAACAATCAGAAATACCTTTTTCATATTCATACTATGAGCGCCAAATTTAGGCATTTGGCGCTTCTTTCCCTTTTCAGGACTTGGTTTTAACAAAAAAGCTACAAGCTTCAAGCCTGTACTGTCCGGAGAAATTTGATCGCGAGCTGTAGTTGTCGCGTATGATGGAACACAGATTTTCATGATTTTCAGGATTTATCATGATAGATCATGAAAATCCGTGTTCTATAATAACAGATACTGCATTAACAGCCATCTAATATTTCTTTAAAACCAGCTCATCCTAAATTATCTAATTCGCTGGCCACCTCACTTTTTTTATCACTAGCAGAAAGCCTATAACAAGCACCATCAAGGCTAGCAGCTAGCAGCTTGTGGCTCGAAGCTTATAAAGTTCTCTTCACTTCTTCTTCTTCAAATGCTTCCACGATATCTCCTACTTTAAGATCGTTGAAGTTTTTGATGGTCAGACCACATTCCATATTCGATACTACTTCTTTCACATCGTCTTTGAAACGTTTCAGGCTGCCCAGTTCTGCTGCCTGGCCTTCACCCTTCGGATATTCCACGATACCATCACGGATGATACGGATTTTACTGTTCCGGCTGATTTTACCTTCAAGAACAAAACATCCGGCAACGGTGGCTTTATCGAATTTGTAAACTTCGCGTACTTCCACGTTGGCAGTAATTTTCTCCTGAATCTTCGGTTCAAGCATCCCTTCCATCGCACTTTTAATTTCGTCGATAGCGGTATAGATGATCGAGTATAACTTAATCTCCACACCCTCATTTTCAGAAAGGCGGTTAGCCTGCATGGATGGACGAACGTTAAAACCAATGATGATGGCATCTGATGCAGTAGCCAACAATACATCACTTTCAGAGATTTGTCCAACCCCTTTATGTACCACCCTTACAGCGATTTCTTCGGTAGACAGTTTCTGTAATGAATCGCTTAATGCTTCTACCGAACCATCCACGTCACCTTTGATGATGATATTGAGTTCTTTAAAGTTACCGAGTGCCAAACGGCGTCCGATTTCATCAAGTGTAATATGTTTTCTGGCGCGTAATCCCTGCTCACGTAATATCTGCGCACGTTTTGTTGCTGTTTCTTTTGCTTCACCTTCGTCTTCAAACACTTTGAATTTCTCACCAGCCTGCGGCGCTCCGTTCAAACCAAGTATTACTACAGGGGTTGATGGTGGTGCTTCTTCAATACGCTGGTTACGTTCGTTGAACATGGCTTTAACACGACCATAGTGCTGACCCGATACAATCAGATCGCCCTGGCGTAGTGTACCGTTCTGTACCAGGATGGTGGCAACATAACCACGTCCTTTATCGAGCGATGCTTCGATGATGGTACCTGCAGCTTCTCTATCCGGGTTCGCTTTAAGATCAAGTAATTCAGCTTCAAGCAATACTTTTTCCAATAACAGGTCTACATTCAATCCCTGTTTTGCAGAGAGTTCCTGGTTCTGGAATTTACCACCCCATGCTTCTACCAGGATATTCATCTGAGAAAGTTGCTCGTATATTTTCTGCGGATTAGCTCCGTCTTTATCAATTTTGTTTACCGCAAAAATCATCGGCACATTGGCAGCCTGTGAGTGGCTGATGGCTTCACGTGTTTGTGGCATCACCGCATCGTCGGCAGCTACTACGATAATAGATATATCGGTCACTTTCGCACCACGCGCACGCATGGCGGTAAAGGCTTCGTGACCAGGTGTATCAAGGAAGGTAATGGCTTTTCCGTTTGGTAAGGTTACCTCATAGGCACCTATGTGCTGGGTAATACCCCCTGCCTCACCAGCAACTACATTGGCATTACGGATATAGTCGAGCAATGATGTTTTACCATGGTCAACGTGACCCATGATGGTAACGATCGGTGGTCTTGGAACCAGGTCTTCTTCGCTGTCTTCATCATCTTCATCATCAAATTCATCTGTTTCATCAACACCGATGAATTCAACTTCAAAACCATATTCACTTGCCACCAGTTCAATAACTTCTGCATCCAGGCGCTGGTTGATAGACACCATGATACCCAGGTTCATACACTTACCGATTACATCGGCAAAGCTTACGTCCATGAGGTTAGCCAATTCACTTACGGTAACAAATTCTGTTACCTGTAGTTTATTGTCATCAGCCATTTCATTACCCATGGCTTCAGCTGCTTCATCACGTTTCGCTCTTCTATATTTTGCTTTCAGGCTCTTTCCGCGACCACCTGTACCGGCCAGTTTGGCCTGTGTTTCACGGATTTTTTCCTGAATTGCTTTCTGATCTATTTCTTTTTCTTCTACATGACCACCGCCACGTTTTCTATCGCGGTTACCACCTCCACGGTTATTACCGCCAGCATTATTGCCACGGTTAAATCCACCGCCGCCGCCTTGTTGTCCGCCACGGTTATTGGCTGGAACGATCGGACGGTTTGGACCGGTTAATGGACGGCCATCCGGACCTACCTGTGGTGGTGCGCCACCTTCTTTTTTGTCTACAGGAATGCGTTTGCGTTTACGCTTTTCATCCCTTGCAGCAGGTTTTGGACGGGTATCGCTGTTAACAGGTAGTTCAATTTTTCCCAGGATTTTTGGTCCTTCCAGTTTTTCTGCCCTGATATTTTCAATCACGGGCGGTGCATCTGTTTCTTCGGGAGCAACAACCGGAGTTGGTGCTGGTGCCGGAGGTTCAGGAGTTGCGGCTGGAGCGGGGTTTGCTTTTGCTTCTGCAGGTGGTGGAGCCGGCGTTTCTTCTTTTTTCTTAGCCGCTTTTTTAGGACGGGTAGAAGAATCAATCGCTGAGAGATCAATTTTATTGATCACTTTAGGCGCTTCTATTTCCGGTGCTTCTGCTTTTACTACTTCAGGTGTTACTGGTTTTTCCTCAACTGGAGCTGGTGCCGCTGGTGGTTCAGGTGCTTTTTCTTCTGCTACTGGTTCTGGTTTCACTTCCGGTTTTGGCTCTTCTTTTGGTGCAGCTTTCTTCTCTTCTTTCTTTACGAAGGAGATTTCTTCTTCGTCTTTTTTCTTCTTGGCTTCTGCCTGTGCTGCTTTGGGTATTTCTACCTGATCAGCTTTGTTCTTGGCAACCTTGTCCCCCTGGAACTCTGCCTGAAGGGCATAGTACTGGTCTTCCGTAAGCTTGGCGGTAGGCTTCAGGTCATCTTTCGTAAATCCTTTCTTCACCAGGAAGTCAATCAGGGTATCCTGACCTATATTAAACTCCTTGGCGGCTGCTAACAGTCTTGGTAATTTCAGTTCTGACATTCAAATTTTTTTGGTCCATAGTCCATAGTCGATGGTCCATGAACTATGGACTATTGTCCATGGACTATTTATATGGCTATATTCTGACCGGGCTTAATACTTAAGTTCCGTACAAATATAGCTTGTTATTAGCTGCTTATTCCTCCCTGTCGAATTCTTCCTGTAAGATTCTTCGAACTTCTTCGATGGTTTCTTTTTCCAGATCTGTTCTTCTTTCCAGTTCTTCGGCAGTAAGATTCAGGATACTGCGGGCAGTATCGCAACCGATGCGTTTGAACTCATCGATAACCCATGGTTCAATTTCATCGCTAAATTCATCCAGGTCTATATCAAATTCATCTACTACTTCTTCATCTTCTCTGAACACGTCTATTTCATAACCAGTTAATTCACAAGCCAGTTTAATATTTACCCCGCGGCGACCGATAGCCAATGATACCTGGTCGGCTTTGAGGTAAACCTCAGCGTGTTTCTTATCGTTATCCAACTCCATATAACTGATTTTAGCCGGCGTTAAAGAACGCTGAATCAATAACTGGATATTGGTTGTAAAATTAATTACGTCGATATTTTCATTTTTCAACTCACGAACGATACCATGAATACGGCTACCTTTCATACCCACACAAGCTCCTACCGGATCAATACGATCATCATAAGATTCAACCGCCACTTTCGCACGCTCTCCCGGATCACGAACAATTTTCTTGATCGCAATAAGACCATCAAAAATTTCAGGTACTTCAATTTCAAGGAGTTTGGCAAGGAAGGTTGGACTTGTTCTTGACAGGATGATTACCGGTGTATTGTTTTTAAGGTCTACACGCTCAACCACTGCACGGATATTCTCTCCTTTTTTGAAATAGTCTTGTGGTATCTGTTCAGACTTTGGAAGAATAAGTTCATTTCCTTCTTCATCTAACAGTAATACTTCTTTTTTCCAAACCTGGTAAACTTCCGCACTGATGATTTCACCAATACGATCACCATATTTTTTAATCAATACATTCTTCTTCAAATCGCTGATACGACTGGCCAGCGTTTGTTTTGCGGCAAGGATGGCACGGCGACCAAAGTCAACCATATCAACCTCTTCATACAATTCTTCCCCTACTTCGAAATCGGGTTCAATCTTCACTGCATCTGAATAACCTACTTCAGCCAATGGATCAATTACCTCTCCATCTTCCACAATCATTCTTCGACGAATAATTTCCAGGTCACCTTTCTCTGCGTTTACGATAACATCGAAATTTTCATCGCTGCCATATTTTTTACGGAGCAGTGTTTTAAACACATCTTCTACCACTTTCATCATCGTGGGACGATCGATATTTTCTGCGTCTTTAAACTCCTGGAACGCTTCAATGAGGTTTATACTAGCCATGTCTTAAGTTTTAGAAATTCCTTGCAGGAAGCTATAGCCATTAGCTATTAGCCATTGCAATAAGAATCAGAATTTGATTTGAACTGTTGTTGATTTTATATGATTGAATGGAATAACCAGTTGTTGTGTAACAGCTTTCTTACCTTTTCCTTCCGTATGCTCCACAATAATATCTGCCTCGGCTACCTCAAGTAGCTTACCTTCTTTCTTGGTGCCATCCAAAAACAGCACTTCAATAAAACGACCGATATTTTTCTTGTATTGGCGATGTAATTTCAGAGGCTCATCCAGGCCCGGTGAAGAAACTTCCAATGAAAATTCCCCTTCCGGATACATGCCCGTTTCTTCGATAAGCTTATACAGCCTGCGGTTGAAAGACACACATTTTTCGATAGCCAGACCCTCATCCCCATCCAGGAATACTTTTACATTATTGGTGGGTTTGATACGGATGGATACCAGAAAATAGGCAGTTTCCTCTGCCAGCATCTCTGTTATCAGCCCTTCTATCCTTGTAATTTGCGTTTCTGTTGACATATTAAAATAGAAGAAGGGAACGCTTCCGTTCCCTTCTGTTGTACTTTTCCGAATGCAAATGTACGGTAAAAGAAGCGAATATTCCAAATTTCCTCCTCACCCCCTGCCCCTCTCCACTTCGTGGAGAGGGGTGGCGAGCGAAGCAAAGCCGGGGTGAGGAGAATGTATTATTTTTGTGGGATGAAGATTATATTATGGGGTTTGCTGATATATTTTCTGTACAACCTGATATTTAAGATAGTGGTACCCGCCACCCAAGTGGCTTCCGACATGAAACAAAAAGTGCGTGAAATGCAGGCGCAGCAAGAGGAAGCACGTAAAAAATTCGAACAACAACAACAATACCAGGCCCAAACACAAAAAGCCGCAGAAGCTAAGAAAAGTGATGATTATATTGATTTTGAGGAAGTGGGGGAGTGAATGGTGAGCGTGAATTGTCAATGGTGAATTGTGAATTTGAGGAAGGGAAAGCTTTTATCTTATGATAAACTGCCAATACACATTCACAATTCACCATTGACCATTCACATAAAGCCCTCTTCCAGCTTCATTCCCGGCTGCAGCCACAGGGTTTGGAGGCCGGCGGATTTGGCTCCTTCTATGTTTTTGAGGGTATCGTCTATAAAGAGTGTCTCAGAAGGGTTTAGCTGCTCGAGCTCCATGATTTTGGTATAGGAGTGCGGATAAGGCTTTCGCAACCCTAATTCATGCGAATAATAGGCTTTTAGGAAATAATCATTGAAGCTTTTACCCTCGAATTTATCCTCAAACATCTTCATAAAACACTGATAATGAATGATATTGGTGTTTGAAAACAGGTAAACAGGGTATTTCTTACCCACCATTTCAAGCCATTCCAATCTTTCAGGAGGAAAATCCAGCAAAAGCGCATTCCACGCATTTTCGATCACCTTATTACTCAAGTCAGTGCCTGTTTCTTTTCTGAATGCCTCATAAAATGTCTCCGGATCAATTTTACCCGTTTCTAAATCTTCGAAAAGGGTGTTGGAGAATTGCTGGTTAAAACGTTGTCCAAAATCAGCTATGCCCAAATCAATAAAAGCCTGTTCGGTTAACTGGTAGTTGATATCAAGAAAAACACCGCCAAGATCGAAGAGAATGTTTTTGATGCCTGTCATGTTACAAAGCTAAGCATCGCTGCATTAACCCAATTTCTTCAATTCATTTAACCAAGTCCATACATATTTTAACCCCAGGGGCCGTTTTGTAAAACACAGTAATCATAAAGAGTAAATTCAACTTCAACCGCCGGATATAACAATCAATCACTTCGATGTTAAATCCGAAAATTTATTCAAAACAAGCCAACCATGTTAAACAAAACATTACTGAAAACATTTTTACTGTTTCTCATTCCCGCTACATCATTTGCACAGGGCGGCAATAACGCACCACCGCCTGAACCTTATGCACGCATCCAGAAACCAGGAGAAAAGGAATTGTACATACCCGGAAAAGTATTTCGCATTCCTGATAATAATAATTACAACAGTGACACAAGTGAATTTAGTTTTTCAAGAATGGTGGAATCAAAAAACATCGTTGTGTTCTGGTCCAAAGAGTTTGGTAAAGATCCAATGGCAAATCCAAATGAATCAAAACGCTTTAATGTGCAAGATGCCATTAAAGAACTGGAAAGGTTTTATGATTTCTATGTAAACAAACTAAAGCTGGTTGTAAAAGGAAAATCATTCACAGATCAATACAAGATCATATTATATGTAATCGGAGGTGAGGGCGCCACTGCATTTGGAGGTGGTACCGAAAATAAAATTGGTTTATTATGGACACCCGCAGCACGCATGAGCAAAGCACCTTATGGGGCACTGGCTCATGAACTGGGACATTCCTTTCAATATATGATACGCGCCGATAATGGTAAAGGACCAGGTGGACCAATTTCAGAAATGTCGGCTCAGTACATGTTGTGGCAGGTGTATCCGGAGTGGATGACTTTTGAGAATTACCATCTCAAAGACTTCATGAAGAAAACGCATTTCGCTTTTCTTCATCCCACCAATATGTATCACTCGCCTTATGTATTTGAGTATTGGTCGAATAAACATGGTATTGAATTTTTTGGTGAGTTCTCCCGTGCAACTCTCAATGGTGAAGATCCAGTAACTACTTATAAACGCATCACCAACCTCTCACAGGAACAATTCAATGACGAAATGTTTGATGCGTCGCGCCGTTTTATTACCTGGGATATGAAACGTATTGAACAGGTAGCCAAGCCTTATGCCAATCAGCATGTAACTGCTTTAAACGATCTGAAAGATGGGTGGTACCAGATAGATAGCTCGCTTTGTCCGCAGAACTATGGTTATAATGGTATACAACTTAAAGTTCCGGCAGCAGGCACTACTGTTGAATTAGATTTTAAAGGCGTTGTAGGAACAACAGGCTTTAATGCAGTTAAAACAGATAAAGCAGGATGGCGTTATGGTTTTGTCGCATATCTGAAAAATGGAAAACGCGTGTATGGGGATGTAGGAAAAGAAGCCACAGGTACTTTAAAGTTCAGAGTGCCTAAAGAAACCGAGTTTCTGTGGTTAACTGTAATGGGTGCGCCCACCGAACACTGGCCTATACCTGGCAGACAAAGAAACCAACCCGCTACACCAGTTAAAGAAGAACAATGGCCTTATCAAATAAAGTTAACAGGAACTAGTTTGGTAGATTCAATAATAAAATAAAATACTCTGCGAACCTCTGTTAACTCCTTTCTCTGCGGTCACTTCCTTCGCTTGGTTAGCCCACCGCAGAGAAAGGAGTTAACAGAGGTTCGCGGAGTTGTTTATAAGATTTCGTTTGTTGCTATTATTTTTTTGAGTGCCGCTTCTGTATCATTGAATGGTCCGGAAGCGGCTATTTTTATGGTAGCCATGGCTGCACCGAATGCACCCGCATAAGATTTATCTGCTCCCTTCATGCGCTGATACAGATAGCCAGCCATATACGTGTCTCCGCAGCCCGTCGCATCTATTACTGCAATTGGTTTATAGGCAGGTACATTTATCAAATTATTGCCATCGTAAATAATAGATCCTTTACTTCCCATAGTAATCACCACTTCCTTTACACCCATATCAAATAATTTCTTTGCTGCATGATCAAGCTTTTCCTCTCCGGTAAGTGTGAAAGCTTCTGATTCACTTGCCTTCAAAATGGTAATAAGCGGAAGCACCGTGGCTTTATCTGCCCAGTCGATCGGATGCACCTGCTGGTTATGTACACAACGCAAAAAACCCTGAACATCCAGT
Organism: uncultured Sediminibacterium sp.; assembly: GCA_964611995.1. Taxonomy (GTDB): domain Bacteria; phylum Bacteroidota; class Bacteroidia; order Chitinophagales; family Chitinophagaceae; genus Sediminibacterium. Next base: position 13,121 of record CAZTCS010000014.1, read on the forward strand.
GAAAGTTGTGCCTTCTTTGATAGCATACGGATCAATTCGGTCGACATATCATTTGCCAGTAATGGTCCGAGGTGAATATGTTTGGATGCGATATGTTCCAGGTCTTTAATTTGAAAAGGATCCGCTTCAAACAATACCCTTTGACTCCGTTCATCGCTATTCTCCGCATAACTGTTTTCAAAATAGACTGTGTGCTCGCTGGGCAGCACGGTAATATCTATCCCTTCTTTACTTAGTGATGTAGCAAATGCCTGATCATCTGCAGACAAAGCAGTTATCAGTTGGTATTTAATAGGAAAGTTTTTTACAGCATGCGAGAAATAAAAAGAGGTACCTCCTGCCATATGCACCGTATTTCCAGCTGTAACAATTTTATCATGGGTAAGATGGCCAAGGCAAGTAAGGTCGTACATGATACAATTTAAGCATTTAATAAATTATTTGTTTCTGAAGAATGAAAATTAAACAACTGTACTACTATCAATTCCTCGAAAATATTGCATCAAGATAACGGTAAAATTCTGCAGACTCCCCAATAAAACGAGCAACAAATGCGCCTGATTGATCCAATACAATTTTAGTAGGAAATGACTCAATATTGTATTTTATGGTAAGATCAGCATCACCTTCTGGATTCAATACTTGCAACCATCCAAGGTTATATTTATTGAGTGTTTTCTTCCAACTTTCATAATCATCCTTACAGGCAATTCCTAAAAAAGTGCATTTCTCTTTATACTTAGCTTGATAAGTTTTCATTTCGGGGAATCCACTGATGCATGGCTCACACCATGAGCCCCAAAAGTCGAGAACGATATATTTTCCTTTCAAACTATCGAGTGATAAAGTATACCCTTCCATACTCTTTACATTAAAATCAGGGGCAGGCTTTCCGGGAATAAGTGCTTGTAAAGACAATACCTTTTCACGAATGTTCATCAGATAACCACTCTTTTTTAAATCATCGTTGAACAATTGATAAAGTGCATTTAATTTCCGAGCATCCTCGATTCTACAATAGCGGTATAAGACATATGCACCAGCAATTGTATTGGCATAATCTTTAACAAATTGGGCAGCCACTTCTTCTTCTATCTCTAATACTCTTTTGTATAACATATTGTATACTGATCCTGATTCGGCATTTGATTTACCACTAGAAGAATCGATAATAGTTCTGGCTATTTTCACTAAGGGGTCAAATCGTTTTCGGAACTGGTTATACTGATATTGATTACTTCCCTCAGAAGTTTTCAAAACCAAATTTGCAATACCAGAAAAGTTTGAAGTAAAAACTACTGGATTATCATCACTAAATATTTGCCTAAAAACACCATCTGATTTACTCCTCATTTTCCGTTCATTCCCTTCTCTCATTGCATTCATCGATTGATTGTTTTTTACAAAAATGATATGGATCAATTCATGATGGTCTATCCTCTTTTCATAACTAACTATGCCATTAGAAGTCATAAGTGTATCTGCCCAATTCAATCCCCGAACTATGACGAGCATGGTATCTACATCAGTAATTCTTGCATTTAGCTTAATTGTTTGGGCATAACTATCCTGTTTGCTTATCAGGCAAGCCAGGACCAAGGCAATAAAATGTTTCATTTAATTAGTGTTAAGTTGATGCCGCTCCGGCTTTACAGTGGTTTGTAGAAAACGATAGATTGAGTCAAGCTGCAGTATGGCTATTAATATTAAAACAGACTGAATTCCAAGTATCAATAAAGGATATTGAATCAGTTTAAAAAGTGAGGTGAAAATCTCAGGATATATAACAAGTGTGCACTCTATCATGAACGCAATTGAAAGTAGGATCAGCTTAGCTCTATTATAATTGTCAGCTTTCTTAAAAGCATCCCCTTTTTGCAAAATATTATGCATGACCATATCTTCAACATTACAGGAGGATTGGGTCCTGAAATTTTTTTCGATCAATCCTTGTATAATTATGTCTTGCTTATTCGGTTCCATAATTGTTCTTTTTAATCAATTCACCAATAATCAACTTCATACGTTTTCTGGCTCGATGAAGTATCACTTTTACATTATTGGTAGTCCATCCAGTCACCTCTGTTACTGTCTGAATATTCATTTGTTCCAGATAAAACAATCGTAACACAAGGCTTTCCTTCGGTGGTAGTTTTAACAAAGCCGGTTCTAAATACTTTTCCAGTTCTTCATTGGTAAAATCATCATGCTCAATTTCTACTTCTGGAATTTCGATAAACAAAAGATTATTTCTTTTCTGTTTTCGGAGGCACATTAGTGCTTCATTGGTAACAATTCTATAAAACCAGGTTTTAAAAGAGGATTCCAACTTAAACTGCTTCAAACGCTGGTAGGCTTTTAAAAACGCATCTTGTACTACTTCCTGAGCTAAATGCGCATCTTTTACTACGGCGATAGCAATAGTATAAGCCATGTCCTGATAAGCTCTTATCAGGTTTCGATAAGCGTCCTGATCTCCTTCAAGAACCCTTTTTACCCAATCCAGGTCGCCTCTGCTCAATTCTGTTGTTTTTTGGACAATACCTTATGTGCAGCTATCATAGAAGCCCCTCCCATTATTGTAAAAATGCCAATGGGTAACACTCCATTATTAAGCAACTTTAAATTGGCCAAAAATGCTATAATTAAAAAAGCAAGGCCCTGACCAATAACAAGGAATGCAATCTTTAGCCATAATTGAGAGAACATATTTTTTTCGTTTTCTTTTGGCATTTCGCTTATCCCCATTTCAATTCGCAGCATTTTCTCCTGGTGCTTTGCCTTATGAGAAAAATACCAAACCAAAAACAAGCATATAATTAATGTCAGCAGAATCAAGGCATACAAAATATCCATAGCCAGTAATTTATTAATGAGATGATGGTATACTAAAAAGGTTACAACTAAATTTACAGAATCTGGATTAGGTAGCCTTTAAGTTCAATAAATAGACCTTTTCCAAAAAAAATAGTTCGGATTAAGCCAAAAGGCCCATCCGAACTATCTTGAGTATAAAAGAGAAACTTATAGATGAATTAACTACCCGGTCTCCTCCTAACCATATCATTCGCAATAATTTCATCCAGGTTATGGATCGGCTTTTCTACACCCATCGGAATAGGCATTCGGCTGAATGTCTGGAAATAGAGTATGCAGGCATCTTTCCATAATACAGCATTGGCTGCCTGTGTCCTTAATTTTCTTTGGATTGCTTTATGTCTTGCACTATCAATATAAGGTTGTGCACCATCCCAAATCTTTTGAAATGACCTCACCTGCTTTACACCTGCATCATATTTTGTACAAATATCATCCCATAGCGTACGACCCGATTTCATTTTGTAGGTCCATGGTAAATGATGGAACCATAACAACAATGTCTCCGGACAGGTGGCAGGATCATTAAACATGGATGCTAAAGGCTCTTTATACTGATCTACCGCATCACTCCCCGATTTTGTTCTGTTAAACCCTACACCATTTGAATCTGCCTGGTGGTAATAAGGTGGTGTCCAATCTGCCCTTACCCTCGCAGGCCCCCACCATGGTCCGGGACCATAATGTTCATTCGCCGACATGATATGATGAAAACCATAGGGCATCATATAATTCACAGCCGCTTCTCGGCTTTCCAACATCATTTTCTTTACAGGTACTAAAACATTTTCTGTCCAGTCAATTCCATGCACTACTTTACCCGGCTGATCACTATTGCCAGAGAAGGTTTGTTTGATCCATTCATCAGCGATCTCTTCACTGGTTAAACTATTGTTCCAGGCAAGTCTGCCAAATGCATACCAGTTCGATTGCGCAAAATCATGACCGCACCAATTGGTATCCAATCCTACATTCGACACCCCAGCTATCGCTGTATATTTTTGATTGAACACAGTTCCATCCGTACAACGTGCCACGGTACTACCCGGCCCTTCCTGATAGGTTTCACTTTGCAGACATTCCTCCCACATAGTCGAAAGAAATACAAGGTGCTTCGAATGTCCCAGGTATTCCTGTGTAATCTGGAACTCTGTCATTACCGGTGTTTTTTTCATGGCACCAATCAATGGACTAAATGGCTCACGTGGCATAAAATCGATGGGGCCATTTTTTACCTGTATGATTACATTGTCTTTGAATTTTCCATCAAGGGGTACAAATTCATTGTATGCTTGTTTGGCCCTGTCTTTATCATTCGGACTATACACAAAAGCACGCCACATAATAATGCCACCAAATGGTTGTACGGCATCGGCCAGCATATTTGCACCATCGGCATGGGTGCGACCAAAATCTTGTGGGCCCGGTTGACCTTCACTGTTTGCTTTTACAAGAAAGCCCCCGAAGTCTGGTATCAATCCATAAATTTCTTTTGCTTTGTCTTTCCACCACTGAATAACAGCAGGATCAAGCGGATCGGAAGTTGGTAAACCCCCAATAACTTTTGGAGATGAAAAATTAATCGATAAATAAGCTTTTACACCATAAGGTCTGAGCACTTCTGCAATCGCTTTTACACGTTTTAGGTAATCGGGTGTAAGCATATTGGGTGAAGCATTCACATTATTCAGCACCGCACTATTTATGCCAATAGATGCATTGGCCCTTGCATACTCCTGCCAGCGTTTTTTATCGTTCTCGGTTACTTCAAATGGATTGTCTCTTCTCCAGAAAATTGAAAAACCCGCATAGCCTCTTTCAATTGTACCATTCAGGTTGTCCCAATGATTGAGTGTACGAAAATCATAAGATGGGTTCGATACCATTTCCTGTATCGGCTTACCTGTTTGTTGTCTACGCAATAATTCATACACACCATATAACAAACCAGATTCTGTGGTTGCTTCTACCGTATTCGGAAGTAAACGAAACCCGTCTTTTTTTAGTGCTTTGTCTTTTTTAATTACCAGGGTTACTATTGCCCCTGATTTACCCAACCATCCCTGGATTAGCTCCTGTTTTGCAATAGACATCATGGGTGATGTAATGGCACAGTTTACAGTTACCGGCAATGCTTTTTTGTTTCTTAACCAAAGCTGGTGCCCATCTTCTGCCTGAATGCCTATTGCGGAAAGCAGCAGGATAAGACTACAAAGAAATGTTTTCATTTTTTTTGTTTTGGTATCGTTTATCAAATTAAGCTGAAAGCATTTTGCAGGGCCCGTCAGCAAAAAAATATTACTTAATAATCTGTTCCATTTATATCCTACTCAAATTTTACCCAATCAATTTCTACACCCTTTCCATCTTTTAAAGAAATAAACAAGTGCTGAACACCGTTTGTTTTTTGGAGGATATCGGCACCAATCACCATCCAGTTATTATCTTTTCGAACAGTGTATTTACTCAGCAATGGGCCTGTTAGAGATGCTGTTCTGATTTCGATCGTAGCATCTTCCGCAGCGCGAACCTTCAATAAAGCTTTTTTAATTGCTTTACCGCTAAAATCAACACTATTGTATTGTACCCATGCACCAGGCTCTTTAAATTCCGTCTTCCATCCTTTAAAGGTATCTGCTGTGTCTAATGACGCAATAGCTGCACGTTCATCGATTTTGCTATACCTGTCTATCTGAATCTCTGTTCTGGCATTTGTTAAACCTGCACCCCTTAATGTCGGGATCACTTTCTGTATGGTTCCATCTGCATTAAACGAAAGGCTATCGAGTCTTATGGAACGGGCCTTATCGAATTTAGGTGAGTAATCGTTGTGGTGATAAAATAGATACCACTGCTTTTTATATTGAAGAATGGAATGATGGTTTGTCCAGCAACCCGTTGGCGATTCATCCATGATTACACCCGTCATTTTAAATGGCCCCATCGGATTATCACCAATGGCATATTCCAATCGCTCTGTTTTGTTTTCTACATGCGGGAAGGTTAAATAATAAAGGCCATTTCTTTCAAAAACAAAAGGACCTTCTTTTAACCCCTTTGTTGGAAGATTTGGAATCGTTACTACTTCCGATGCCAACTCTTTCATATTGTCTTTCAACTTTGCCACATAAATATTTCCTTGCGACCAATAGAGGTATGCTTGTCCATCTTTATCGATAAACACATTAGGGTCAATACCTTTTACGCCTTTAATTGGTTTGGCTTCCGGCATAAATGGTCCTGTAGGTTTATCTGAAACAGCTACACCAATTCCAAAGCTTCTACCATATAATGCAGTGTCTTTGGGCAGTGTTGGGAAATAGAAATAATATTTACCATTTCGTTCAATACAATCCGGTGCCCACATACTATAACCCGTTGGATTTGCCCATGGTACCGTTGTCTGACTAACAATCATTCCATGATCCGTCCAGTCGGTAAGATTGGCCGAAGAAAACACATGGTAATCTTCCATACAAAACCAACCTACCCTTCCTTTACCTGGTTGCGCCAGTATATCGTGCGATGGATATACATAAACCCTGTCGCCAAACACACGGGCAGTAGGGTCAGCAGAGTATTGGTTTCTTACTATAGGGTTTTGTGCGCTTAGTTGTTGACCAATACCCGTTAAGCATAAAGTAACCGCAAATGTTTTTATGCAGTGGATAAAGGTTTTATGTATTTGCTTTTTCATTGTTGGATTATTTATTGTCAGAGATTGTATCTGTGATATGAAAGAAATCAAAATCCGCAGCTCCACCAGTTGTTTTGGTTGCATAATTGAATAAACCAAAACGGTACCCGATGAATTGAGGAATGGTATAGGCCATTTTTAATTGGGTACCCAGGGGTATCCATTGTTTTCCGTCAAGACTATAAAAGAAAAAAGCAATGTCTTTCCTGTCGGTAAAATTGCAGGTTGCTTTCAGGTAAACCTGTGATTGCGTTATTGGAATCCTTGCTTCTTCAACTTGCTTGCCACCACTTGCATTGATCAATACAATTTCTTTAAGGCCGCCATTTACCTGTACCCCTATCTGACCAAAATTTTTCTGTAAGAGTGCAAGACCTGCGAAGTCGCCATCTTTCATCTTACTTATATCCAGCAGGGTTGTTCCTGTACAAACCGGACCAATGGTTCTTTGGGTTAGTGTATTTCTTGCTAACAGGAAACTGGTATCAGTTCTTCCTGTTTTTAAGCGAAGAAATCCCTTTCTTTCTGTCAGCGACCATAATTTATTACCAGGGTTATGGTTCCATTGCCATGCAAGAGGCAAAGCTGGTTCTCCTTTGCGGCGAATAAATTCATCTGATGACACAATGCCTGGAATGAGTCCTTTCCCCGCAGGAAGATCAAGTGTTGCAGGCACTTTACCATCCACTCCCAATACTGGCCATCCATCTTTCCATTCAACTGGCACCAGGTAAGGAATACGACCTACTGCACCATAATCGCGAAACAGGTAAGAAAACCAACGGCCATCGGGCATATCGATCAATCCACCCTGCGCCACACCTAAATCCTGTAAGGCCAACTTGCCTTCCCAGGGCCCGGTGAGTTTATCCGCACGGTGTATAACTACCGTACGCATACCACCACGTGGCCAGGTGATATTGAAGAGATAATATTTTCCGTTTACTTTAAACAACTGCGAACCTTCTCCTAAACCGCTGTTGCCAACTGATTGACTTGGCTCAGTCGAATTCTCAATTACGGTTTGATTTATGCCGCCTTCTTTTATTCCGGTCAGGTCATCATTCAGTTCTACAAGAATAAGTTTGCGGTTACCATAGAGCATATATACTTTTCCATCATCATCAAAAAATAAGGAATGATCATGCAGGCTTGGTTTGAAGGACCATGACTTCCATGGGCCTTTTTCAATATTCTTTGTACTGTATATATGCGTACGTCCGGTTGTCTGCGCAAACGTGGTTACATAAAATGTACCCTTATGGTAACGAATACTACTGGCCCAGGATCCTCTGCCATAAGTGCTTTTACCATTGGTAAGATTTAATTCATCTATACTTGCCAGGGTATCATACGCATAACCAATCATTTTCCAGTTAACCAGATCGGTTGATTTCATGATGGGTACTCCCGGACTCATATGCATGGTGGTACTGCTCATGTAATAGGTATTTCCAACCCTTATCATGGAAGCATCGGGAACATCAGCAAAGATTACCGGGTTTTTTGCTTTGTCGGTTTGGGCCGACAATTGCATTACCGAACCCATGCTTATGAATAATAGTATCCATAAGCTAGCTGCTTTTTTTATAGAACTGCTTTGCATGTTTTACTATTTATTTTGAAACAGGTTTAACCCCTTCTTTGGTTTGAATAATTTTTTGAATTGTTCCATCTTCATTATAGTACATATAATCAACACAAACCGATCGTCTGTAACTTCCGCCTGTTGGCAAGGTTCCGTTATGATAGAAAAAATAAGACTTGCCTTTGTAGTCTATAATACCAGGATGGGTTGTAAAGCTATTTGGCACATTTTCCTGAATAATGCCCTGGTAATTCCATGGACCCATCGGGCTATTTGAAGTGGCATATTCAATCATTTCAGGTTTTGTACCCCTGCCTGCATATACTAAGTAATAAAGACCTTTGCGTTTATACAACCATGGACCTTCAATAAAATTCTTAACATCAACTACCGTAATAGGTCCTTCGGTTTCAGTCATATTTTCTTTCAGCTTCACCCATTTGCAACTACCGTTACCCCAGTACAGGTATGCCTGTTTATCATCATCAATAAAAACTGTAGGGTCAATATCATCCCAGGCATGTGGTTTGTCTTTGGTCATTTCATTGGTGATTAATGCTTTCCCAATCGCATCTTTGAATGGGCCAGTTGGGCGATCTGATACTGCCACACCTATTGCAGCGCCACCATTGCTATTACTATCCTTTTTATGAAAAGTTGAAACAAACCAATAAAACTTTCCATTGCGTTCTATACACTGTGCGGCATAAGCGTCTCCTGTGGCCCAGGAAAAAGTGTGGGGTGAGAGAAGCGCTCCATGGTCTTTCCAATTTACCATATCAGTAGTGGAGAATACATGCCAGTCAGGCATTTTATAATTCGGTGCCGTTACTGAAGCGGTATCATGACCTGTATAGAGAAAGAGCGTGTCTTTATATACAATGGGTGATGGGTCCGCTGTAAAAATGTGTTTGATAATAGGGTTTTGTGCGTATGATGCCATACTTAGCCAACCCGTAATCAAAGTGAGCAATATTTTCTTCATATTATTTGTTTTATGGTGTTGCAAAAATTGTTTAGTCAATTTTAAATACGATAGCTGTTTTAAATTTTTGGGTATCAGGGCAGGTAATAACTAGTCCATCCTTTTCCTGTTTCCAGACTAGTTTGCCTTCATATCCAAGAAGTTTAACGGTACGGATTGTCTTTCCCAGATATGTTGAGGCTGAACCAAGTGCTTTCACTTTTACTTCAGATCCAGATGCCGGTACAGTCATACAAAATGTATATAAAGAGCTGTCTTTCCCTTTTGTAAAACGAAAGTCATTACTATTAAATCCGAATTCAGCATGTTTCTTACTTAAAGCTCCTCCTGGCAGCATTTTCAATTTTCCGTTTACGATCTCTCCTTCTCCAGGAATTACCCATGCTTTACTTCCATAAACAGCATCTCCATTACAACGCATCCATTCACCTACTTCTTTTAACATTCTTAAACTTCCTTCATCTAATGATCCATCTGGTAATATTGATACGCATAAAGCTGCATTTCCATCTCGAGCTATGGCTTCAATCACATATCGAATCATCATACCGGAATTATAAGTGAAGCCTGGTGCATAGAACCAATCGCCAACTGGGGCTTCGGCAATCCATGGCTGGTTGGTATTGATATCAGCAGGTACACCAAACTCTTCCGTATTTACTGTTCCGTTTGTTTTATGCCTGAATTTCACAATACTGAAAGTGTTGACATTACCCCTTCTTTTAAGTGTTCGGTTATAAAAGTCTGCCATTACATGTTGCATAGCATCTGCTTTTATTCCCGTTCCTGTTCCATTGCCCGTAAAGGGGCCCTGTACGGTTCCGTCTGTATAAATAAAATCAGGGTCGTATTTTTCTACCACATCCATCATCCTCAATGCCCAGTTGGTTGCATACCATTTTGCATATTCAAGATGCTGGCTAAAAATTCCTGCGGGCGCGGGAGACCACCCTGCATTTGCTTTTTCATCAACTCCTTTATATTCTCGTAAGTCTATTCCATATAGTAACCTTGGGTCATATCCCTCCCACCATTTTCCTTTACCATCAGCAAGCGTGAGATTTCCATCATAAGGGATTTCTTTTTTATCGCCTGTTGTATCACTACGAAACGCTGTTTGCCACCACCACCAACTATATTCATGGTGAAATGTTACCCCAAAATACAAGTTGTCTTTTCGGCAAGCTTTTGCCCACTCACCTATCAAATCGCGTTTGGGACCAATGTTTACCGAGTTCCATGGTTGATAACTAGAGTTCCATAAATCATAATTATCATGGTGTACACCTTGTATCATTAAATAACGTGCACCTGCATCCTGGTATATTTTAGTCAGTTTTGCCGGATCAAGTTTTACAGGGTTCCATTTACGCAATACTTCCATATATCCTGCTTCAGAAGGATGGCCATACTTCAACAGGTGATTTTTATTGGCCTTAGACCCCTCCAGATATAGTCTTCTCGCATACCAGTCTCCACTTTCTCCAGCAGACTGTGGTCCGAAATGTACCCAGATACCGAACTTGGCTTCTCTCAACCAGGCGGGCTCTCCTGGGTAATTTTTTTCAATTGACTCCCAAGTAGGTTGAAATGGACCTGAAGCAATTGGAATATTCAACTTAATTTCTGAAAACGACTTCCAATCACCCATTGACACACTATTTATTGGTTGCTTTTCAGGAACCTTAGGTATCGGCAACGGCTTTACTTTATCTGAATTCGTTTTTTGAGCATTCAGCGAAAAACTTCCAATCATTAATAATATGAGTAGTATAGCAAACTGTTTCATAAAAAGTTATCTTGTTTTAATTCTGATCACCGTTAATGACATAGCCGGAGATTCATACTGAAATTTTTCGCCCGTTTTAAATACTATTTTTATTGGCATAATTTTTTCCGGAGCCTGGAATGAATTTGCTGCAGCGGCTTCCCCTTTAAGCTGCTGGATAGTTGCATCACCTATAGGTTTGGCAATATTTGCCAGATTTACTTCGAATGACTTTGCATCCTTACCTGCATTTACCAGCTTAAGAATAATATCTCCCGATTTACTATCATATACACAAGAACCTGCAATTAATGAATCTGCCTTATTGCCTGTAACAACACCATCTACATAATAATCGCCGCTATTTGTACTGAACATTTTTTGAACGTGGTAATTTGGTGTGAGGTAGTAACTACTATTGTCAAAGAAGATCATGTCTGTGGACCACTGTGTAAAATTATTCTTTGCAAACAGTGGCGCATAAGATGCCATACTTACTACATCACCGTTACGCTCCAAACCTATCATGAACAAAGCCTCTGTAATTGCATTGTATAATTTGTTACCCCATGAAGCATATTCGCCTAAATACACTTTCCCGTTATTACGGTTATAACTATCGTAACGATATTGATTGGAAATGAGCCAATCGGGTTGTACATAATAATGTTCATCAACTACTGCAACTTTCAGGTCGTTGGCAATCTTCCAGCCTTTGTCAAAATCTTCTCCGCTATGAAATGGACCGCTTGTTCCGATTAAAATGATTTCAGGGTATTTTGCTTTTACCGCATCATGTATCATTTTAAAACGTTGTTCAAATTCTGGGGTTATCTTGTCTTCATTGCCTATTCCGATATAAGTTAAGTTGAAAGGCTTTGGATGACCTGCCTGCGCGCGTTTGGCTCCCCATACCGATGTTGCGGGACCGTTTGCCCATTCTACCAAATCAAGTACTTCCTGAATGTATTCTTGCATTTCTTCTAATGGTAGGGCTTTTTGTCCTGTTCCACCGATACGCCAGGTGCCTCCGGAGTTCTGGCAACTAACGGCGGCAGGTAATACCGGTAATGGCTTTGCGCCTATGTCTTCGCAGAACTGGAAATACTCATAGTAACCTAAGCCTGCTGTTTGGTGGTAACCCCAGAGATTCTTTTGCTCCACCCGTTGCTCAAGTGGACCAATGGTATTTTTCCATCGATACATATTTCCGATACCATCTCCATGCGCCAGACATCCGCCGGGAAAACGAATAAAAGAAGGTTTCATATCGGCCAGTAATTGTGCCAGGTCTTTTCGTAATCCATTTTCTCTTCCCTTGAATGTATTATCCGGAAAAACCGAAATTAGATCCAGTGCCAGTTTTCCATTCGTCACTGCTAATAGAACAACCTGCGTGCTGTCACAATTGTCTGATGATGTTAAAGTAGTTGTGTAGTTACTCCAATCACGATTATGAATATTTATTTTACTCTCAGCTAATACATTCCCTTTTTTGTCTTGTAAACTAACATATACATCCACCGGATTTTCAGATAGCTGTTTTGCAAAAAATGAACACTTAAATCCTTCCCCCTTTTTTGCTATTATATTTCCAAAGCCAGGATTTTTAATACCTACGCCAGGTCTTCCTGTTGTAATAGATGCTGGTAATGGCTGTCGTTTATTTTCTTCTGTTGGTTTTGGTACTGTACCTACATGTTCTATCGTTAATACAGCATAATGAGGGTTATTTATATGGACAGGTTGGTTCGTTTCTATATTCAATGAACCGTAAGAGAAGCCTGGAGTGATATACTCCCAAAATGAAAGCGAATGCCATTGCCGGTTATCTGTAGGACTATATTCAAATGACCTGTTCTGCACTAATTCAGCATATAGTCCACCATCTGCAGCATAATTAATGTCTTCGAAAAACAATCCAAATAAATCGGAACTAATTTTTTTTGCCGTCTTGGGTAACTGCGTATTTTTTGTTTGCGCATTTATTTGTGCAATCGTAAACAATACCAACATAAAAAGCAATCCAATATACTTTATACAGGAGGTCAGTCTTATTTGGTTTTTTATGAAGTATTGCTGAAACATAATCCAATTAATCTTGTATGGTGAATTGATATATTTTCCCTTTTACAGTTGGCAAATCGTACAACCATGTTTCGGTTAATACTGGAAGTTCAATATTGGCCTTTGGTGAAATAACCGGGTTTGTAATAGTAGCTGTATGATAAAATGGATTCGGGTTTTCTCCGACTGCTTTTTTCAATGCGCTGGAATGTTCTATCTGTATTTTGTTCGGCACCCTTATCCTCAAATTTCCACCCAGAGTCGATTTTATGGTTAGCTTAATCAGTTTACCGGATTCCCATTCCATATTTACGACTTCAAAACCTCCCAAAGCCCTTAACCCAGTAATGCTTCCCTTTCCCTTCCAAACATCAGGCAAGGCTGGTAAAAAGTGTACGGCACCATCAGCGCTTTGCATCAGCATTTCTGTGATACCGGATGTACAACCAAAATTGCCATCGATCTGAAAGGGTGGATGCGCATCAAATAAATTATTGTATGTGCCACCACCTCCTTCGTTGGTGCCTACTGGTGTTAGTTGTGCCTGAATCAGTTTATATGCATGATTACCATCTAGCATCCTTGCCCACCAGTTTACTTTCCAGCCCATGCTCCAACCAGTAGATACATCGCCTCTTTGGATCAATGTATTTTTTGCAGCACTGTATAGTGCTGGTGTTCGATAAGGTGAAATCTGATTGGAAGGAAATAAACCATACAAGTGTGAAATATGTCTGTGTTTATCATTCGGATCATCCAGGTCATCCAGCCATTCCTGTAACTGACCATGTTTCCCGATCTGCATGGGAGGCAGTTGTTTGGTAAATGCTGCAAGGGTATCTGAAAAAGCTTTGTCTGTTTGAAGTATTCCCGCAGCCCTGATGGTTGCACTGAAAATATCGAAAACGATCTGATTGGTCATGGTAGTGCCAGCATCAATCGATGCTCCCTGATGACCCTGGGGTGAATTTTCTGGCGACATATCCGGGTTAATCACAAGCCATTGTTTCTTTGGATGCTTTACCAGAAAATCAACATAGAATGTTGCAGCAGATTTTAAAACAGGATAAGCAGTTGCTAGAAATTTTTTATCGCCGTTATAGAGATAGTGTTCCCACAAATGCTGACTCATCCAACCACCTGCAGCACTCCATACTCCCCATAGAGCTCCATCAACTGCTCCATTGGTGCGCCAGATATCTGTATTATGATGCGCAACCCATCCCCTGGCACCATACATTTCTTTTGCTGTTTGTTTACCTGTTTCAGACAATTCTTTTACCATTTTTAAAAATGGCTCATGCAACTCCGACAGGTTTGTTTTTTCTGCCGGCCAGTAATTCATTTCAGCATTAATGTTGATGGTGTATTTGCTGTCCCAGGGTGGTCTTATTTTGTTGTTCCATATACCCTGCAGATTTGCAGGTTGTTTACCTGGCTGCGATGAAGAGATCAATAAGTATCGGCCATACTGGTAATAAAGCGTTACCAGATTGGGATCATTGGTTTTGTTGAAATTCCGTAGTTGTTCATCAGTAGGCCATACTTCATTCGAGCCATTACCAAGATCAAGTTTTACCCGATTAAAATAATGTTGATAGGCTTTTATATGTGATGCTTCAATAACTGAAAATGGTTTACCATAAGCCTGCAACATTTCTGCTGCTGCCCGATTATTTTCATCCCCAGATATGTCCTGATAATTATTAAAGCCAGTAGCTATTGAAATATAAATAGTTGCAGCATCTGCATTCGATACTATTAAAGAGGTATCATTCCTGCTGATGTTTCCGCCTGTTGTTTTAATACGAACTATACCCTTGAACTTCAGTAACCCCTTTACAGATTCATGATCCATGGTAATACCTGAAATGGTTAATTCATTATTTCCATTAGTTACTACCGAGGCTTTGGTTTGCTGCGTTTTTATAAATGCGGTAAATGAAATACTTGCTTTCTGACTCGCTGTTAGTTGCATTACAATAACAGGTTCAGTAAACGATGCCAATGTTGCTCGCTGATAAGTAACTCCATTTACCTGATAACTGGTTTTTGCAATGGCTTTTGCTATATCCAGTTCACGGTAATAATTGCTGAACTGTTCGTGGTTTTTGAATACCAATTGTAAATCACCCACCGGCTGAAACATTTGACCATGAGATTTTTTGGTAATGATGGTTTTATTCGCCAGCCGTTCCGCTTCTTTGTATTTCCCTTCGAATATTAGTTCACGCAGTTTGGTCAATGAGTCGAGAGCAAGGGGATTATCGTTTCTGTTCGGACCACCACTCCAAACCGTATGTTCATTCAGTTGTAGTGTTTCGGTGGCTACATTTCCATATACCATTGCGCCGAGTTTACCATTACCTATGGGCAATGCATTCTCCCACACCGAACCCGATGGTTGTTTATACCAGAGTTTCAATGGAAGCTGCGCCTCCAATGACCCGCAATACAAGCATACAATCAGCAACCATTGTTTCTTCATAATGCCTTGTTTTATCTGACTAAACGTATTTGGTAAATGGCCCCAGCAGTATTACCGGTTTTTGCCTGAAACTTTATGCTAACCTGTTGTTTGTTTGCCAGCATTTCCGCTGGTATCCTGTAAGTAATTTCTTTAAACTGCTGTTCGTTCCATTTATTGGTAAGGTCTTCTGAAACCAGTAGTTGGTCATCAACCATGATATCAAATTTCCTGTTACCATTTTCTGCACCCCAATAACGAACCATTAAGGATAGCGCTGTTTCTTTTTCGGTTGACATCAGATAACTCATATAACCTCCATTTCGTGCCTCGCGCCAGAATTCATCAAACCTGTTGCCCGTGCCAGTATTCATCTGTTGCATTTTATGGTCCGCTTCCGGTTGTTGTTCACCTGCAATTACTACATCTACTGTTCGTTGTGCTAATGCAATGCGGGCCGCTTCCAGCTTTGACATTGAATCTACATAAGATGTGTATTGTGATTTGTTGAGTGTTTTCCAGTACATCATATACCTGGCATCGTGTAACTGGTAAAATGGTTCCAACTCCAACGGCATTTCATTACCCATTGATATATTGGAGAAAGTAAAATGCAAGGGCTTGTCTTTTACCGGCACCAATTTTTTGGTGATATCAGATGGCTGATCTGTAATCAGTACAGGTGCCTTATCAATAGGTAAACGTTTACCGCTGGCAATATGTCCCCAGCGACTATCATCCGCTACCAATCCGTTTAATGATTCTGTACCAGTCTTAGCTGCCAATAATATTGGCCCATACATTACTGCATTATAATCAGATACATAAGGTAGTTGTTCAACTTCATGGTGCATAGGCAGGGCTACTTCAATTATATCGCCTTTTTTCCAGACCCGATTTATTGAAACATAAGATGATGGCTTCGCATTATGGTTATATTGCTTGCCGTTAATGGTTATACGCAATGCACCAGGAGCAACCCATGATGGATAACGAACTTTGATAGACTGTTTTCCTGAACCTTCCTTTATACGTAAAGTGGTTTTTGCAAGCTCCGGAAATTCTGTATCCTGTTCTACTACAAACCCTTTTGCTTTCCAGTTTAGTGTTGAAGCTACAAAGAGGTTTACAAATAAAGTGTCTTGTTGATGCGTATAAATCAGTTCATTGTATTTACCATGGTTCTCCATTCCGCTTCCTACACAACACCACATGGCTTTATTAGGTGATGAATATACCCTGTAATGTCTCGGACGTACCGGTGTAAAATATACATAGCCTCCGTGTTTAGGATGTTGGGTTGAGAGGATATGGTTATACATGGTGCGTTCATAATAATCCATATACTTTGCATCGGCGTGTACCCTGAACAAATCAGCAGTCAGCTTGAGCATATTATAAGAGTTACATGATTCCGGACCCTCTACTTCTGTAATAAAATCTGTGCTGGATGCTTTGCTGGGAAAAAATTCTCTCCTGCTGTTACCACCAAATGCCAGTGTTCTGTTCTGTGTTACTGTTTGCCAAAAGAATTCACCAGCAATTGTATAGGCTTCGTCACCTGTTAATTCTGCAATCCGCTGAAATCCGATGGCTTTTGGCACCTGTGTATTGGCATGTTTGTTGTCGAGGTTATCGTTCCTTTTAGCCATGGCATCCAATATCCGTCTGTGCGAAAAACGCTTTGCCGCATCCAGGTATCGTGCTTCCCCTGTTATCTGGTAAGCATCGGCAAACACTTCATTCATACCACCATGCTCAATATCTAACATAGATTGCATTTGTGTTTCATTAAGTGTTGAAACGACATTTATTCCCCAGGCACAAAAAATAAGGTAGAGTTGTTTAGCAGATTCATTCCCGGTATACAACCATGCATCTCTCAAACCATTGTACATTTTATGCAGGTTATACCATGGAACCCAGGCAGCTCTAAAGGCGGAAAAATCACCTTGTTTTACCCCCGTCCAAATTTTAGCACTATTGGGTACAGCACCAATATATCCTGCGGCCCATTCGGGGTATTGTTTTGCATTTGCTTTTTCGCAGTCCTGCAATTCAGCTATCAAATAATCAAGACGCTTCTTGCATTCAGCATTACCAGTGGCTGCATAATTCAGGGCCATTGCAGTAAGATAGTGGCCCGCAACATGGCCGTCAAGTCCATCCCAGTTATTATAACTATTTGCTTTGGCTGGGAGGCCGGCTATTTTTCTGAACCCTGCCAGTAACCTGTCTACATCGTATTGCAGTAATGTCTGGATATTAAGATCCCGGGCATGTTTAAAGGTTTTATCCTTTAATACTACATCACTTAATGGGAAACTATTGTTGTATAACTGCGTTTGTGCAGAAAGTGTATTGCTATTACTGCATAAAATACAAAATGCTGCAACTGCAAATTTTGCAAACAGGTTTTTATGGCGTTTTACTGGAATCATAGTGAATTTCAGTTAAGACTTTTTTCTTTTAATCAACAGCTCAAGCATTTTTTCTGCATAGCGTTTTCCAAGTATTCGATATCCTTCTGCATTAAAATGTAAGTTATCCCGCGCATCAGGCACCCCGCTTGAAGAGATTACATGTGCATTAGGAATAGTCTTTGGAAGGGTTGCAATGATTGCATTCATGCTAGCACAAACTCCTCCCTGATCTGCATTTACAGTTTCACCAGCCAGTAAGGGCACATCTTTTGCTTTCAGGTTCAGGTCTTTCAGCAGGTTGGTATACACCACATTTACTTTCGATGGCCAGCTTGAATCGTTAGTATTAGACTCTCCCTGGTGTAATAAGATTCCTTTTATTACGCCATCTTTTTGTGCCAGCTTAGCCATATCAACCAAACGCTGGTATGGGTTTCCATCATACTCCTTTATCATTCCCTGCATCCAGGTTGGGGCAGTGGTTACGTATGATTGGAAATTGTTTTTGTCGAATAATTCAATCTTACATCCACCAACAGATACATTGATAACACCCACTTTTATTTTTTCAGGCAGACTATCCACCAGTGTTCTTCCAAAATAATCTGCAGGCGTTAATCCGGTTCTGCACCTGCATAGAGGCGGCACAGCAGCATACCATTGTCCTTTAACCCTTCCCAGATTAGGACAATCCACCGCTTCCATTACTTTAAACCTACCGTTTACGATGGTATCCTGTGGCTCAAATCTTGCATTGCCCTCCATGTTCGACTGACCGAAACAGAGGTATATATGAAAGTTTTTGTCTTGCGAAAAACCAGCGATGCTGAACAGCATGATAACTGCTACCACTATTGATCTTTTCGTTTGCTGCATATTCATAGTGAATGAATTGATTGATGAATATTACTTGAACAATAATTGTGCAAAGTTGAATAAGTTATTTCTCCATACCGGCCATGTATGTCCACCAGGATATTCACTATAGGTATACTTAATACCTATTTCATCAAACTTGCCCATCATTATTTTGCAGTTGTTGTAGGCAATATCTTCTTTACCACCCATTGCAATCCATAAAGATTTGATATTACTATTGATTGCCGCCGCATTCTCTTTCATGAATTGGTATTGTGGGTTTGATAAAGCAGGTTGGTTACCAAACCATCCTGAACTGAATACACCCAAATGCGAAAACATGTTATGATTGCGTACGCCTGCATATAAGGTTTGTATACCCCCCATTGAAAGTCCGGCCAAAGCTCTCTGGTCCGGCGTTGTGTTTACGCGAAAATTCTTTTCAACAAAAGGAATAACATAATCTTTCAGTTCATTCTCGAAATTCTTGAGTGCCTGCTCTCCAAAACCACCGATACCGCCACTACTCAAATTACCATCCATCATCACTACCACCATTGGTTTCGCTTTTTTTGCTGCTATCAGGTTATCGATGATTAAATCTGTTTTACCCTGTGTGGCCCATCCTGTCTGGTCTTCGCCACCACCATGAAGAATATAGAGTACAGGATATTTTTCCGACTGGTTCTCATCATAACCCGGAGGCGCATACACATACATCTGTCTCCATGAGTTGGTTACTCTTGAGAAATATCTTTTAATGCGAATGTCGCCATGAGGCACATTTTTCATTGCATAATAATCGCCACCAGCAAAAGGTATTTCAATACCACTGGCCATTCTACTCATGCCATAAAAAGTTTGGCTTCCCGGATCTGCTACTGGTAATCCATCGATGATCAATGAATAATAATGAAAGCCTTCACCCACTGAATCAGTTGTTGCACGCCAGTTACCTTCTTCATCTTTTACCATATCATATTTCTTTACAAGATCTACCTGAACTTTTTTGGCATCCGGTGCTTTAACGCTGAAGATCACACGGTTATCTGGTAATATCTGTGGATAGGCTGCATTCCTTACATTACTGGCCGCTGGTGCACCTGCTATCGGATATTTTGAAAAACTAGTCGTGTCTACAGGTTTAAACAAAAGTTGTGAGAACATATATAATCCATTCTTCCATACTTTAAAATCATGAACACCAGGCTCTATGAAATAAATATGTGGTATAGAATGTTTTTTAGCATATTCATGCAGACGTGTACTAAACCTGATTAAACCATCGCTTGCTCCGCATGACATATAAAGCAGTTTAATTTTTTGCTTGGCTGCATCAATATTTGGTATCAGCTCTTCAGGTGTTTTTGTATTTGGCGCAGAGGAGAAACCACCGATCCAGGCAAATTTGTCCAGGTTACCTAAACCAAAATTCAGTGATTGTCCACCACCCATCGATAAACCTGCGATGGCACGATGTTCTCTGTCGGTATAGGCAGCATAATTTTTTTCAATAAAGGGAATCAGGTCGTCGAGTAAGTCTTTTTCAAAAGTGGCAAATGCCTGTACTTTATCTGGTGCCATTATATTTCCTGTTGCCCTGTCGTCTTTCATGGCTCTTCCGTTTGGAAGCACCACTATCATTGGTTCTATTTTACCTTCGGCCATTAGGTTGTCGAGTATAATATGTGGCTTACCGCCTGTTAACCATTCTTTCTCATCGCCACCAATGCCATGTAATAAATATAATACAGGGTATTTTTTGTTTTTTGAATAACCCGGTGGTGTGTACACCAATAATTTCCTGTCGTTACCTACTGTTTTAGATGGATAGGTAATAGAATCAATTTTTCCGTGCGCAATATTTTCTTTCAAAACATCAAAACCCGGAGATGCAGGTTTTATGATGCCTTGTGCCAGGCCGTTCAGACCGAGTGCTAGTAATAAAATAATTAGTACAGGTTTCATGGTGGTTGCTTTAAGTGTGTTCGTTGTTTTTATAGGTATTAAGTTTTTTATTGCTTGGTTAATTCGACATAGGTTTTGGTTTGATCCAATTGTTATTTTTCAACCATAAAAAAAGCGGGTCAACCCAATCTTTTTGTCTGAAAATAAATCCATGCCCACCCTTCTGGTATAAATGCATTTCAACGGGTATCCCATTTTCTTGCAATGCTTCATAGTAACGAATACTATTACGCACATCTACCAACTTGTCGTCAGATGCATGTGTTATATAAGCGGGTGGCGATTGCTTGGTTACCTGTAATTCGTTAGAAAACAAAATCCTTGCTTCATTTGTACTATTGGCCCCCAATAAATTTTTTCTTGAATCGGGATGTGTCAATGCATCCTGCATGCTAATAACCGGGTATACCAGTATTTGAAAATCGGGACGAACAC
Source organism: uncultured Sediminibacterium sp. (assembly GCA_964611995.1). Taxonomy (GTDB): domain Bacteria; phylum Bacteroidota; class Bacteroidia; order Chitinophagales; family Chitinophagaceae; genus Sediminibacterium. The sequence continues at coordinate 34,254 of CAZTCS010000014.1, forward strand.
TGGTGTTCTTTGTGTTTTCAATCTGCGGTTTATCAAAATGTGTAGCAACAGTAGAAGCAAGGTGGCCACCAGCCGAGAAACCCATGATACCAATTTTTCCTGGGTCAATACCCCATTCTGCTGCGCGCTCTCGCACCAGTTTTATGGCCTGCTGTGCATCCTGCAAAGGACCAACCGATTTATCCTGCATTAATGCATTGTCCGGTAAACGGTATTTTAAAACAAATGCGGCGATCCCTTTTTGCTGAAATGCTTTTGCCATCGATACTCCTTCTCCATCATAAACAAGTACCGCATAACTTCCTCCCGGACAAATAATTACTGCTGTGCCAGATGCTATTTCTTTTTCAGGTAGATAAGCTTCGAGTGTTGGGCTGGTTACATTACGAAACAAGCCACCATCTTTTGTTTCTGTTTTATTACTTGTTATTGATCCGGGTATTGTACCACTATAGATATTTATTATTTCCTGTGCTTTTATAAGCATTGGGGTCATGCATGTAAAAGCAAAAATTGCCATTGCAGCAGCAGGTTTTATACTGCACTGCGCAACTGATAATTTACCCATTGCAGTTGCAATCGATTGCACATAACGGGTAAAAAAAAGGTGGCTGTTTTTATGCATAACTGTTACAGGTGTTTTATTGTATGATGATGATAAAGCCATCATTTGCTTTGAGTGAAATAGTTACTTTCCCTGATGCCAAACTAAGCTCCTTAGATTGGAATGATGTTTCTGTCTGGTTAGTATCGCCTGTGCTGATTAATGTTGCTTTTTTATTTTTCAGGAAGGAAAGATCAAGGCTTAGGTCTTTTGTTTTATTCTCTCCATTTATGCCCGCTACATACCATTTAGTCCCTGCCTTTCTTGCTACTACATAATGCTGACCTGGGTATCCGTCTATAAACTTTACATCGTCCCAGTTATTTGGTAACTGACGCAGGAAATCTTGGATGTTTGCAGGTACATGTTCCATTCCATCCGGACTTTCTGCATAATGCTGTATGCCCGATAAGAATAATACTGCTGTTGCCAGTTCGAATACCGGTGTGGTTACTTTCCTGATCCTTGGAATTTTGTAGAGATTCATCGGAGTAAAATCCATCGGATCAAATGCATTCCTTACCATGGCACTCATAACTGCATGTGCTGGATACATATTTGCGTCACGCTGGTTAAAAGTGATCATCTCATATCCAAGTACCGCTTCCGCTGTCATAAGGTTGGGGTAAGTTCTATGTAAACCCCTTGGCAATGTGGCCCCATGAAAATTTACGAGTAATTTATAGCTCGCTGCGTCTTCCAATATATCCTGGTAATAGTTGATCATGGATTGTCCGTCGCCTGAAAAGAAGTCAACTTTAATACCCTTTATGCCCATTTGCTGAAGCTTGCTGAATTCTTTCACGCGACTTTCATGCGTCAGTAATTTATCTTTTGGCGTAAATTTTACGGTATTCCAAGAGCCTGCGGAATTATACCATACGAGTACTCCCACATTTTTCTTCTCGGCATATTTTGCGAGTATCGCAGCAGAATCGTAACCAATCAGTTTATCCCACATTGCATCCATGAGGCAATATTGCCATTTCATATCAGCAGCAAAATCAATGTACTTTTTCTGAACGCTGAATACGGTAGAATCGTCTTTCTTAATTATCCAACTCCAAGATGCTTTGCCTGGCTTAATAAAAGATGGATCCATTTTTTTGGCGGGAAATGCCAGATCTGTTCCCAGTGTTGATTCAGTAACTGTTTTTAAGTTCCCGATTACCAATATGCGCCAGGGAGTTTTCCATGGCAATGATGATTCAGGATTAAGCGTGGGTACCCCATTGGTAAACACTTCTGGTGTTTGCGGAAAATTAATTTTGTATTCGTTATTGGCTGAATATTGTTGTAAAGCCGTTCCACAATAAGTTCTACCCAAAGCTGCTTCTGTAAGCATGATCCAAACATCATCATACCTGAATAATGCAGGATATACCCATCCATTTTTTCCGGGTGATGCTGTACCTGTTGCAATATCCATCATATAATGAGCTTCATAAGATGGGTTGGTATGTTCGAACCCTGTTTGTGCTTCCGTTTTAGGTTGCAACCAGGCCCTTGTTCCATTAAAGAAATGAAAACTGGTGGCTTCTGTATCTATTTTCTTTATTGTTTTGTCTTTCTCCGGAAACTCATATTGAAATGCCACCCCATCATTCGATACCTGAAATACAAGATTCATTTTTTTACCTCCATCCGACTCTAATGCAATAATGCTTTTTGTGGCAACATAAAGGATGCTTCTTTTTTTTGCGTTAAGCATGCTATACTTGTCTTGCACCTGTACTGGAGCTGAAGCTTTTATGAAACGTATTTTTCGGGTAAAATCTTCGTCGTTTCGCACCAGTCCCAATTTTGAGCGCTCCATCACTGCACGACCCTTATAAAACACCTGATAGCTGATGGAATCATCAATAGTACAAGACACTGCTATTGTTTTATCCGGACCTTCAATTTTCACCTCCTTTTTCTGGGCGGCACAAAACAGAGATGAATAGCATAAAACAATTATAGCGCTTAACTTTTTCATGTATCCTTTTTATTTATTCGGTTTTATTTGATCAATTGCCTTGGGCACTTCTTCTTCAGGTCGTTTACACACTTTATTACTGCATACATAAATCAGCGTTTTACCAAGCACTTGTTTTTGTGCCAACAATGGCAGTTTCTCATCAGCTATGCTTCCGATTACTATACTGGTAGGCAAATAGTATTCCTGTAAAAACTGGTTTTGCATCAACGCGTTTTTTCCTACAATAGCTACTTCATAACTGTTGGCAGCAAAGAAGCCATTCATAATCGCCCATTGCAGGTGGTATTTCGATAACTGTTTTACCCTTTCAAATACCGCTGCCGACATTCGGTTACTTTGGTTTACATATTCTTCCAGGTCATAAACAGTTCCAATGGTGTACAACACTTTAGCCATTACTGCATTGGCAGATGGCAGGTCGTCGTCGGTAAGTGGTGTTTTTTGCATTACCAGATTGGTCTTAGCAGGATCTGCATAATGGAAATAATCGTTTTGTGCATTGCGGAAATGTGCTACCGCATATTCCGTAATCTTTTTGGCACCATCGATCCATTTCTGTTCAAAACTCACTTCATACAAACGAATAAAAGCAGTGGCTGTCCAGGCATAATCATCTAGAAACGCATCAATCGATGCTTTACCATCTTTATAAATGCGTTTGAGAGAACCATCCTTACCAAGCATGTTTGTTTCAATGAATCCGGCACAGATCCTTGCTTTTTTTAGGTATTCTTCATTACCTGTTGCCGCATAAGCATCCGCATATCCTTTTATCAGGATTGCATTCCATGCGGTTACAATTTTGGTGTCTATCGTTGGTTTCTTTCTTTCTCCCCTCGCAACAAGTAGTTTTCTTTTTGCGTTGGAGAGATAGGTTCTAAAATCTTCAATCAGCATATTATTGCGCAGTGCAAATGCCGATGCCGATAAACTTGTGTAGAGTATGTTTTTCTTTTCCTTCCAGTTGCCGTTTTCTTTAATATTGTAATAATCAAAAAATAACTGGTAGTTGGCGCCGAGAATGGATTTTAATTCTTCCGCTGTCCAGACATAATATTCTCCCTCTCCTTTTTCTGAATCTGCATTTATGGAACTGTAATAACCACCACCGATCGCCAGGAAAGTTTTTTCAACAAATTCTATCGTCTCCGTAATGATGTCTTTATAGGTAGGGTCCTTAATCAATTGATAAGCATGTGCGTACAGGCTGATCAGTTGACCATTATCATAGAGCATTTTTTCGAAGTGGGGTATTCGCCATAAGCTATCGGTAGTATATCGTGCAAAGCCTCCACCTATCTGGTCGTAAATACCTCCCATGGCCATTCTGTTGAGCATGGTTCTGGCTGCCTCCAATGCTTTCTGTTCACCAGTTACATAAAAATGTTGCAACAAAAATTCCGGCAAAACTGGTGTAGGAAATTTCTGTACACCTTTCAATCCACCATGGCGCAAATCGAGTGCAGCATAAACGCTGTCGAAAATTTGGGTGTATTGTGCCTTGCTGTTTTTGATGGCTGTATTAGCTGCGGTATCAATTAACCTAAACTCGTCGGTCTTCATGCCATTCAGTAAGGCATTCGCCTGGGTTATCACCAGTTGTTGTTTTGTGTTATAGGTGTTACTGATGCTTTGCAGTAAACTCTTCCAGCTTTTATTGGTATAATATGTTCCCGCGAAAAATGGTTTCCCATCTGGTAAAGCAAATGCATTTAGCGGCCATCCTGCATTACCTGATATGAGCTGTAATGCATTCATGTAGATATTGTCAATATCTGGTCTTTCTTCCCGATCTACTTTTATACAAACAAATTTTTCATTCATGATCCTTGCCACAGCAGTATCCATAAATGATTCTTTCTCCATTTCATGGCACCAGTGGCAGGATGCATAGCCAATACTGATGAGTAGGGGCTTATTTTCTTTCTTTGCTTTAGCCAGCGCTTCCTCTCCCCATTCATACCAGTCTACAGGATTATCAGCATGCTCCTGTAAATAAGGGCTCGAAGCATATTGTAGCCTGTTTTTCTTTGCAAACATGCCGGAACAGGCTACCAGAAAAGTCAGCAGCAAGAAGCTGCCACTTATGACAGTATATGTTTTTAAGTTCCGTTTAAACATATTACTAACGCGTTGAAAAAATTCTTAACCGATCGTTATTAGCAGTTACCAGTACACCCCAACCTGTATTTGTTTTAATGAGTTGCAGGTCTTTTACATTATAGGGCGCAAAGAATCCACTCTCCAAAGGTTTTTTTGACATGAAGTTCATATCACCTGTTCCTTTCAGGAACAAACCTGGTGATGCATCTGCAGGTGTTGTTTCTACTTCCACATCAAATTTATTTCCTGCCAGCAGGATGTCTTTTTTACCATCACCATCAAAGTCTTTTACAATGAAACCGTTTACGGTTGATAGTTGTGCTTCTATCGGCAAACGTTTAGGCGTAAACTTCCCTTTATCATTTGTAAATACAACTGTTGAGAAAACATGTGTTTTATAATGAAGGGCAGTTTTCATTTCTGCCTCTCCTAAAATGCCATTTAGATCGCTTTCAGCAAAGGAGAGATAGGTAGGAAATTTCTGGGCTATCATCGGACACTGTTGCGATGTACACTCTCTTCCCCTGATGGGTACAATGGTATTATCGCTCAGGTGGCGCGCAAGGAATATATCATTGGTACCATTACCGTCGAAGTCTTTGGCCCAAACTTCAAATGGCTTTTGGTTGGTTGCTTTGAACTTGTAATTCTCTCCCAGGTTACCTGCCAGCAAATCCATATCACCGTCGCCATCAATATCATCTGCTACCAGTTTGTTCCACCATCCTTCTGTTTCACCAAAACCATAACCTGCGGACTGGTCCTTTAACTTTCCGCTTTTATAGGCGAATACTTTTATAGGCATCCATTCGCCTGATAGTACCAGTTCTTGTTTTTTATCTCCGTCGAGGTCTGCCCATAATGCAGATTTTACCATTCCTATCCTGCTAATCTCTGGAGCAATATCAGTAGTTCGGTCTACAAATGTTCCTTTTTCATTTACCAGCAAATAGCTTTGTGGTGCTTGCGGGTATTTATGTGGCAATACTTCTCTGCCCCTGAAAACATCGAGGTCGCCGTCTCCATCCATATCAGCAATTGCCAAACATGATCCGCTACTCGCTGTTACTGGTAATGACTGGCTCGATCTTACAAAATTTCCTTTGCCGTCGTTGAGGTATAATCTGTCTTGATATAAAGGTGAACCTTCATTAAACTCACTACCACCACTTACTACATAGAGGTCGAGGTCGCCGTCTTTGTCTGCATCAAAAAATGCAGCACCCATATCTTCAAACTGTTTATCTGATTCAAATGCCGCAACAGCTTTTGTGGCAAATTTGCCTTGTTGCTGTATGTATAAACTACCAGGTTGATCTTTTGCTCCACCAACATAGAAATCGTCTTGTCCATCACCATTGATGTCTCCTGTTGCTACAAATGGACCACTTCTGCTGAATTCATGAGGTAGCAATACCTGGTCAACGTATTCATCGTATTTATTCTCTTTGTGTACAAAAGGTGAAAGCAGTATTTGATTGCTGGTTTCACTGAAAAGAGGCGAATAGTTTGCCATTCTGTTTATACCAGACAATGCAGTTTTATAATCTACTTTCACTACCTGATTGATACCGGGTTTTTGAAGGCTGTTTGATTTTCCGTCGGGCCATATCACTACAATACTATCTACGGCCGTGGTTTTACCCAGACCAAAATGAATGGCTGGTTCATTGGTTGATAAATACCCCCTAACCAGTTTCTGTTGGAAGAACTGTTGCAGTTTGCCATCCTGATAAAGGGCAACTTTAGCACCGATACCATCTTTGTTTTTTTCTGGGCCTTCTAATTTGATGCGGAGAAAATTGTTCTTATTGTTTACCACATTTTCATACAGGTCCGATTCGCCATCAAGGTTATTCACTATAAGATCCAGGTCACCATCGTTATCAAAATCTGCTACGGCTGCACCATTCGAGAAAGTACTGTCTTTAAAACCCCATGCTTCAGAAACATTTTCAAATTGTAGTTCTCCTTTATTCTTAAACAGGTAGTTCCTTGCTTTTATCGGGCTGTATATATCCATATACTCTTTGAACCCTTTGGTAAACATTTCTTCAGATGAAGCATATTTATGTGCATTGGCCTGGATGTACATGTCTTGCTTCTGCTGCAAGTCGCCATCAAATAAATCGCGACGATAGCCATTGGCCACAAATATGTCGCGGTTACCATCGTTATCGAAATCTGCTGCAATGGTAGACCAACTCCATTCGGTTTTTGATACTCCTGCCATTTGAGAGATATCGCTGAAGAATCCGTTACCATGGTTCAGGTGCAGGGCATTGTGCATGTATTGTTTATGGAAGCCGCTGTCTACAATTGCCCAGAAGCCTTCCACATCCATACGTGGCATGGATACTTTTGATCGCTTATAATTTTCCGGCAGCATCTCCATTACGAGTATGTCTTCCAGTCCATCGTTATTGATATCTGCTATATCGGCACCCATGGAGAACAGTGAGAGGTGATTGGTCATCGACTTCACTTCATCTTTGAATGTGCCGTTTTTCTGGTTGATGTAGATATAGTCGTTATCGGCATAATCGTTCGATACAAAAATATCTGTGTACCCATCGCTGTTAAGGTCAGCCGTAACTACCGACAATGCATATCCGAAATTATGGTTGATGCCAGCCTGCTTTCCTATTTCTACAAATTTGCCATTATCGTTTCTGAATAATTTATCCCGCATGCCATCTGGTGGATTTCTCTTACCGGCAACCATTTGTGAAAGGCCCAGGTAAAATGAATCGGGGCGACTGGTCAGGTACATATCCAGGTCGTTGTCGTTGTCCATATCGAAGAAAGCTGCATGAATGGAATATCCTGCGTCATCTAACCCATATTGTTTGGCTTCTTCTTTGAAAGTGAGGTCTCCCTGATTTATGAAAAGAAGGTTTCGTCTTTCTGCTTCTGTTTCTTTTGTTGATCCACCTTTACAAACATAAATATCCAACCAGCCATCGTTATTGATGTCTATGAGTGAAACGCCATTATCCCAACCAGTTGTGCCTTCTACACCTGCTGATTTGCTGATGTCGGCAAATTTCATATTGCCCTTATTGAGATAGAGTTTATTGGCTACTTCATTGCCTGTGAAATAAATATCCATCAGGCCATCGTTATTAAAATCGCCGGTAGCAACCCCGGCACCATTGTACACATAAGCGAATGTGTCGAAATAATTTCGCTGGTAATTCTCGTCGATATTGTTACTAAAAGTTATACCGCTTTCGGTGCTATTGATTTTCCTGAAAACAGCATCTTCTTTTTTTACTGTTTCCGTTTTACAACCAGGTAAAAGGGTCATGATAAAAAAAGCACTAAACACAATCGATAAGGCTAAAGCAATCTTTCTGGACATACGCTAATTTTTTCTAAGCTGGTTTTCCGGTAATATGGTAGAGGTATTTTTTCCAAACTGCGTGGGCAACATTTCTACCCAGTTTTAATCCCTCAACATTTTCGCATTGAATATGGTAACCACCCAATACCCTCGACATACCCGCCATTTCAGCAGTGGCCGTAAATGTTGGGAACTGCAGGGTTACTTCTTTGCCTACATGCTCGGGTTCTGTCATTTCTCCCGGAATACGTTTTACCGCAATTCCGAAAGTATCTGCTCCGGTAAACAATTTAAGTATTTCTGCGCAGGCACCGCTAATACTGCTGTGGCCCGATACATAACTTGGGAAAGGTGGACATAAAAATGTTTCCGGAGAATAAGGGCGCCATTCCTGACCCAGCATTTCAATCATCCCTTTTTCTGGTCCTGCCCAGCCTCTGATTTTTTTGTCTTTATAGTAGTAATGCACGAGTGAATAAGGTCGTGCAAAATCATATTCCATTTTGGTATCCCAACAGGCAATAAAGCCATCCATTGCTGCGGCTTCTACTGCGAAATACATTTTAACGTCTTCATCTAATGTGTGTTGGTCGCGTACAGAAACGTCCTGTGCAAATATGAGCCAGTGTCCGGCTTGTTGTACGGATCTTGGACCATCGCGCATAAACTCTACCAATGCCTTCTGGCTATCGGTAATGTTGGCCTGCAGCATAACTACTTCTTCAATTTCTTTGGCCAGTTGTTCTGAGCCAATGGCGGGTGGTGCTATGCTTCTGAATTGATTCGCTGAATCTATAAGCAGCGGTTTTACTTTACCCCAATGTGGTGTAAGGCAAGCAGGCGCAAATTTTCCACCTTTGCCGTCGGCAAAATATTTTGGTTGCCAGCGTTTGATATCGCGTAATGTGTCTGCACTGTTTTTTGGTGCATAGCCGGTATAATCGGAGTAGGTATTGCCGTTTGATCCTGCCATTGTACCCAGTTGGTTTGAGCCATCACTTAATCTTGCTTCTATAATGGTTTTAGCGGCGAGGTTACCGATGCCTTCTGGTGTTTTGGGATCGAGGGAATTATTATCGGGATCAAAGCCCAGGTCTTCCATTTTCTTTCTCAGCATTGCTTCGTCTGAGAAGAAATAAGTCAGCATGCTTCTATAGGCTGCATAGCTGATGGCAATTTCTTTGTTTGCGAGGGTTCTTTCATTTGCCGGTACACGGTCTACTTGTTTCAGGTAAACGGGTATGGCGGTATCATCGTATCTGGACCATGCATCGAATACGGCGGTTTGTATCAGGGCCAGCATCCTAGATGTTACGGTAGGTCTTGGTCTGAATTTTTCGGTATCGTTGGCTGTGGCTTCGAGGGCGGTCTTTGCCCATTTGTAGGCCAGGTTTTGGTTTCCTTTTGGTTCTTCCTGTTGTTTGTTTCCACAACTTAGTGAGCAGAATAGAGAAAGAAGGGATACTATAGTTAATGCAGTTTTTTTCATCCGGTTCAATTCAAACAATTACGCAAAAATTAGCACTCAGGGTATTCGTCTATAAAGCTAATAAAACCGGGGACTTATTTATGGGTCCCCGGTTTAAACAATCACGCTTCATTCAAA